>DASYVY010000119.1:0-6381 GCA_035936535.1 Thermomicrobiales bacterium
GTGTCGGTCACACCACGGACACAGCGCCGTGATAGACTTCCGCGATCTCGTCACATTCGCTGTATCGGAGCCTGGTCAGATTGAACCAATCGAGCGCGGCTGACTCCACGGGTTCGAGCGTTCAATCCGACGTTCCGCACCTCTCCATCGTCATCCCGGTGTACAACGAGGAAGACCGGATCGGCACTTCCCTCGACGCCCTCGCGCGATGGATCTCAAGCCAGTCAATCGCGATCGAGCTCATCGTGGTCGATGACGGCAGCGATGACGCCACTGTCCCCCGGGCGAAGATTCATGCCACGCGCCATTCTTCTATCCGTGTAATTGAAGTTGCACATCGAGGCAAGGCGAACGCGGTTCTCGAGGGACTGGGGACCGCTCGTGGAGAGATCGCCGGATTCATGGACGTCGATCTCGCGACACCGCTCGATACCTGGGCGGAGTGCGAACGGGCCTTCGCGAATGGCGCCGACGTCGTCATCGCATCACGCGAGGGCGAAGGCTCCACCAGGATAGGTGAGCCCGCGTACCGCCACGCGATGGGCCGGGTATTCAATGCGCTCGTCCGCCTGCTCCTGTTGCCGGGCATCCACGACACCCAGTGCGGATTCAAATTCTTCTCCCGATCGGCTATCGACGGCATTCTTCCCCGATGCCGGCTCTACACCGGTTCAGATGTGGTCTCCCGGCCCCGGGTCACCGCATTCGACGTCGAATTGCTGTATATCGCCAGGAGACTTGACTGTGAGATCGCCGTCATTCCCGTATCGTGGACGTATGGCCAGCACACAAAAGTCAATCCTCTGACCGACACCCTGCAGAACGCCCGAGATGTCCTTAAAGTGCGCTGGCATGGCTGGCGCGGACACTATGCAGCCGACGGCTGATCGAATGCGACGCCAATCGCGGGTTCGGGACAGCATCGAACCCCCGCATGTTCGGAGGAGTGGCCGGAAGATGTTCCGGCTTCGGCGCGCGTGTCCACCGGGTACCGGCCGAGATCACCGGCGGGAAAACTGCCGCGCTAGTTCGTTCTGGGACATATGCAGCATCGTCGGGCGGCCATGTCCGCACGCCCGCGGTTGCTCCGTTCGTTCGAGCTGTCCCACGAGCTCGCGCATCTCGCCGAGTGAGAGCGCCTGGCCGGCGCGGATCGACGTGTGGCACGCGGCGCTGATCGCGACCGAGTCCAGCCAGGAACTGCCCGTGCCACCTTCCGCCAGTTCCTGGAGAATCAGACGGAGACGATCGGCGATGTCGACACCACGGACAATCGCGGGGATCTGGCGAATCACGACCGATTGATCCCCGAACCGCTCGGTCTCGAATCCTATCGCCGCCAATTCGTCCGTCGAGCGCTCGAACGCCGCGAGCTCATTGGGTGAGAGCTCCACCACCAGCGGATCCAGGAGCGGCTGTCGATCGACCGCACCGTCTCGCATTTGCCCAAGGATTCGCTCGTACATCACCCGCTCGTGCGCGGCATGCTGGTCGATCAGGAACATGCCCTCTGGCCCCTCTGCGATGATATATGTCGCGCTGACCTGGCCGAGCACGCGCAGGAGCGGCACACCTGACGCCTGCCTCGCGGATGGAGACGGCAAACCCTCGCCCTCGCCGGGCTCGTGCTCGATTCCGGGTCGGGCTGGCCAGGGGACCGATGGGTGAAACAGGGCCTGGGAGGTCGCGGTCCGAGTCTGATCCGGCGGCACGAACGACACCTGCGGCAGCACGTCCTGCTGCTGGAGTGCCAGCGCCTGGTGCGTCGCTCGTTGAACCGCCCGGCAGACGGCGCGCTCATCCGCGAACTTGACCTCCGCCTTGGTGGGATGCACGTTGACATCGACCATGCGTTTGTCCAGCTCGATCCTCACCATCCCCATCGGATGTCGCCCGACCATGAGCAGGCTGTGAAACGCTTCCTCCAGTGCGAACTGGAGTGCCCGGTGTTGGATCAACCGCCCGTTGACGAAGAAGAACAGGTTTTGCCGGTGCGACCTTGTTACCCGCGGAGAGCTGACCCAGCCGGACACCGACACTCCTGGCACCTCGGCATCTGGTCCGAGGGGCACCAACGTCAGAATCTCGTCACCAAGCTCTGACCCGTAGACGCCGATCGCCGCGTCTGTGTCATCGCCAGTTCCAGGTGTCGAAAGGACCCGGCGACCGTCTATGACAAGAGACCATTGGATCTCGCTCCGATGGCACGCATAGGCACCAATCATCCGGGTGATGTAGCCGGCTTCGGTGGATGGCTGGCGGAGGAACTTGCGGCGGGCTGGCACATTCCCGAACAGATCCTCGACGCTGACCCTGGTTCCTACCGGTGACCCGCCTGCCACAACCGGTTGCTGCGCTCCGAAGTCGACGGTCAGTTCGGCACCGGCTGGCTGCCCCGCAACCGCCGACCGGATCGTCAATCGCGAGACCGCGCCGATGCTCGGCAGCGCTTCGCCCCGGAACCCTAGGGTGCCAAGTTCCTCAAGGTCGTCGAACCTGACCAACTTCGAGGTCGCGTGACGTTCGATCGCAAGTTCCAGGTCTTCGCCCGACATTCCGCATCCGTCATCGACGACGCGAATGCTGCGGCTTCCACCCTCCTCGATCTCGACCGAAATGCGCGCCGCACCAGCATCGATCGCGTTTTCGATCAGTTCCTTGACGACCGACACCGGCCGGTCGATGACCTCGCCAGCAGCAATCTTTCCGATGGTCTTCGCGTCCAGCAGTCGAACCGGCATGGCAGGTTTCCTTACGAGGAACAGGTGTGCCTGGCTTGGCGGGGAGGGATGTTCACGGGATGCGTTCGCCGGGTCCCGGGATCAGTGCGCCAATCATATCGCGATCCACCGGGGAGCCATGCCGGTGCGCCGACACATCAGGGCTGCCGCCGTCGAACACTCGCCAGGGTGCGCTCAGTCCCCGCGTGATACCGATACGAGGCCCTGCCAGCACGACGTCACACGCGGATCGGGCGCTCAGCCTGAGCCAGTCAATCGCGAACACATCGGCGCCGTCGTCGGATAACCGGAGGCCCAGCGCCTGGCAGACTGACCCGGGTCCGGAAGCGAGCCTTTTCGCCTTGGGCCCACGCCGCTCGCGCATGACTGCCTCACCGGCCATCGGCTCCACCGCCCGGATCAGTACCGCGCCCAACTGGTTCGGCTCGTGAGCGACGATATTCCACATCGCGTGGATGCCGTACGAGCGATACATGTACAGCAGCCCGGGCGATGAAGCGAGCGCGGCCGACCCCGCTCGATACCTCCCGGCATGGGAGGCGGCGTCCTCCGGCCCGGCATACGCTTCGACCTCGACGATCCTTCCTGACACCCGGGCGCCATCGCGCTCAACGGTCACCTCGTGGCCCAGCAGGTCGAACGCCACGATGAGCGGATGCCGTTGAAAAAAGGCCCGCGTGGGTGCGCCACTATTCACCCAGCGCGTCGAGCCGCTCCCGGATGATGGCAATCTGTTCGAGAGAACGGGCAAGCCGATCTCGCTGGACCGCCACCACACTCTCCGGCGCCCGCGCGACAAACGATCCGTTACCAAGCTGCTTCTCTGCTCGCTGTCGCTCCTGTTCCGCTTCCCCGAGCTCCCGCTCCAGCCGCGCCCGCTCGACGCCGATGTCGATCATCTCGGCCAGCGGCAGCACCGCCACCACCCCATCGGCAAGAACCGTCACGGAGCTCGGCTCGTGTCTCGGCTCCTCACTGGTGATTTCCAGTTGCCCGTCGGCGATCCGGGCCAGCAGACCGAATTCCGCTCGCGTCGACTCGATCACCGCAGCAAGGGCGCCAGCATGAACGCGCGCCGCGACCCACCGGCCCGGTTCGACGCCGGCATCTGCACGGGCGTTGCGAATGCCCCTGACCAGCGTCATGACCGTGCCAAACGCCTGTTCCGCCTCTGCATCACCTTCGCCTGCCGATGGCCATGGCGCGGTCATGACGCTCCCGCCAACGTGGGGCAGCCGTTGCCAGAGCGCTTCGGTAATGAAGGGCATGAACGGGTGCAGCAGCCGGAGGCTGCGCTCCAAGGTGTAGGCCAGCACCTGGGCCACAGCCGCTTGCCCATCGCTGCCCTCCCGGAGGCGGACTTTCGCCGCTTCGATGTACCAGTCGCAGAGCTCCGACCAGATGAAGTCATTGATCTGGCGTCCGGCCTCCCCGAACAAATAGCCCTCGAGCAGCCGCGTCGAGGATCGAGTCACCTCATCGAGCCGGCTTAGGATCCACCGGTCAGCAAGCGCGAGATCCCCGGCCGGGCGAGCCGGTCCCTGGTCGTCCATATCGATTGGCGTTTCACCGATCGAGCGAATGGCGAAGCGGGTGGCGTTCCAGAGTTTGTTGCCGAAGTTGCGGCTTGCCTCCACCTTCTGGAGCGAAAGGCGGCTGTCGTTCCCCGGTGAAGCCTGGGTCACCAGAGTGTACCGGAGGGCATCCGCCCCGTATTGGCTGGAGACCTCGATCGGATCGATTCCGTTGCCCTTTGTCTTGCTCATCTTGGCACCGTCGATGTCCCGGACCATGCCGTGAATGTACACGGTGTGGAACGGCACCTCTCCCATCATCTCGATCCCCATGAACACCATCCGGGCGACCCAATGGAAGATGATCTCGTAACCGGTCTCCATCACGGTGCCAGGGTAGAACCGCGCCAGATCGGGGGTCTTGTCCGGCCAGCCCAGCGTCGAGAATGGCCAGAGTGAGGAGCTGAACCACGTGTCGAGAACGTCGGGATCCTGCTCCACGCGCCCGCCACACGCGGGACACGACTCCATCGTCTCATCGATGCTGGCGTGCACGCCGTCGCACTCCTGGCAGTACCAGATTGGAATCCGGTGCCCCCACCAGAGCTGTCGCGAGATCGTCCAGTCGTGGATGTTCTCGAGCCAGTTGTCGTATACGCCCTTGAAACGCTCGGGAACGAACGCGAGCTCGCCGCTATGGGCCGCTTCCAGCGCCGGCTCTGCCAGGGGCGCCATCTGCACGAACCACTGCTTGCTGATCAACGGCTGGATCACCGTGTCGCACCGGTCACAATGCCCCACGCTGTGGAGGTGTGCCTCGACGGAGACCAGCCACCCTTCCGCCTCCGCCCGGGCGACAACTCCAGCTCTCGCCTCATCGATCGTCATCCCCTCGAACTCGCCGGCGTGCTCATTGAGCGTCGCGTCGAGGTTGAGGATGTTCAATGCCGGCAGACCGGTGCGCTGGGCAATGTCGAAGTCGTTCGGGTCATGCGCGGGAGTGACCTTGACGGCTCCGGTGCCGAATGCTCGATCGACATGGGAGTCGGCAACGACCGGGATCAGCCGGTTGCTGATCGGCAACCGGACGTGCCTACCGATCAAACGCTGATACCGCTCGTCATCGGGATGGACCGCGACTCCGGTGTCGCCCAGCATCGTTTCCGGACGCGTCGTCGCGACAAGGACGCGTTCGTCGGACCCCTCGACCGGATAGGCAAGCGTCCACAACGAGGAAGGTTCCTCCCGGTGCTTGACCTCGAGATCGGACAACGCCGTCCGGCAGCGCGGGCACCACGAGATGATGCGCTCGCCACGGTAGATCAGCCCCTTGTCGTAGAGATGCTTGAAGGCGACGCGGACCGCTCGTGCCGGTCCCGGATCCATGGTGAAAGCGAACCGTGACCAATCGCACGACGCGCCAAGCAGCTTCATCTGCTCGCGGATCCGGGGCCGATACTCGTTCATGAACGCCCAGACGCGTTCCAGGAACTGCTCGCGGCCGAGATCGTGGCGGGTCAGTCCCTCCTCGGCGAGCAGTTTTTCGACCACCCACTGTCCGGCGATGCCCGCGTGGTCCGCCCCCGGCAGCCACAGGGTGGGTTCACCCTTCATCCGGTGCCAGCGGGTCATGATGTCCTGCAACGCCACGAACAGGGCATGACCCACGTGAAGCACATCCGTCACGTTCGGAGGAGGCATGATCGTGACGAAGGGCGGTCGCTGGTCCCCCTCCTTCGATGCTGCAGGCGCGAAGTACCCTTCGGAGTCCCACCAGTCGTAGAGCCCCTGCTCGATCGCTGTCGGGTCGTAGCTCTTGGCGAGTTCGTCTCCGGAGTGCGTGACTGGACTGAATGCCGATGTGCTGGCCATGGTGTTCCTCTTCTCTGAAACGGTCACGTTTTCCGGGATGGTCGTGGGCCCGCGGCCCGGATCTCGCACGGCGGCACGACACCCGGCGAACGCGCCGCGACGGGCAACAAAAAACCGCCCTGATCGCCAGGACGGGATGCACCCGCGGTACCACCTCGCTTCAAGCCACCTTCACGACGGCCGCCCCCAGTTCCAGCAGCGACCGCGCACGCGGACGTTGGCGCAGCACCGTTCCGGCGGGATCGGATGACGTC
>DASYVY010000120.1:0-2571 GCA_035936535.1 Thermomicrobiales bacterium
GAACAGGATAGGACCTGGTGTGTCGGCCCGAACGACGAGCGCGATCAGGCCCATCGGAATCGCCGCGGCCAGGAGCACGACGAGCGATACCAGCACATCCATCGAACGCTTCGTCACCGCGTTCCAGCCGCGGATCGATGCATCCCGGACACCGATCGTCGGCACTCCTCCGATCTCCGCCAGGTCTACGCGGTCCAGGGAGAACTGCAACACATCCGGCACGATTCGGAACTTGACCACGTTCTGCCGGCACTGCTGGACCACATCGAGCACCGAGAGCGGCCCGGTCCCCGATGGAAGGACGATTACCTCGTCGACATCGAAGGTCTCGACCAGCCCCGAAATCTCTTCCGGTGAACCAAGGCGGGGAAATGACACGATGCCCCGTTCCGTCGCGACGTTGATGCGGTCCGCCGGACCAGCCCCGCCCGCATAGCCGACGAGTTTGTATCCCAGTCCGGGGGACCCGGTCAGTGCCTGCATGATCCGGCGCCCGCTCTCGCCCTCGCCGATGACCATCACCCGGTCAACCCCGATGCCTCGTCGCCAAAGTCGCCGTTGCGCCACATGCAGGACCAGCCGATGGGCGATCATCAGCGCGATGCCGGCAATCCAGGCGTAGAAGAACACAAGACGCGAGGGCGCGAACCTGAGAAAGAACGCGAGGAGCACCACGCCCGCCATGACAGTGGTAAATCCGCTGACAACCCTGGGCATCACATCCAGCATTCCAGCGTTGCGTTGGAGCCGGTACATACCCCGCATCGTGAAGATGATGACTACCAGCGCCAGACCGACACCAACCGGACGCAGGAACGTGCTGAACGGTTGCCAGTCAGCAGGGGCGATCGCGCCCCCGATCTCCAGGTGGTATCGCATCATATACGCGATCCAGAACGCCCCAACCGCCGAGGCCATGTCGCCCAGCAGCGAAAGTGCCTGGAACGCGACAGCCAGGTGATGCGCCCGTACGCTCCGGCGTTGCGGTGTCGCGGACCAGGGCGTCGATCGCACGGCGGTTGGCGTCGTGAGAGTGGAGGTGGTCACGGTGGGGCTTTGCTCTGACGCCAAGGGGATGTCCTGCCGATGGAAGCGGCACACTCCAGGACATGCCTGGAGGCCATGCCGGGGCAACCTGTTCGAACACTGCTGTAGGATAGTACGCTACCGATCGCCCCTCAACCACCCAGTATCGTATCGCACCCGGAGATCGCTCGATGCACCGACGCCCGTCGCCTGATCCGGTCGATCGCTCAGGTCCATTCCGGAGTCGTCTCTGGACCCCGTGGCGAATGACATACGTCAGTGGCAAGGCCCGGGAGGCCGGCTGCGTGTTCTGCAACCGTCGCCTCAGTAGCCGGGACGTTGACTCGCTCATCGTCTACCGTGGTGCATCGACCTTCGTTCTCCTGAATCTCTATCCCTACAACACCGGGCACGTGATGATCGTTCCGAATCCCCATGTGGCGGATCTCGCCGCTATCGAGCCAGCCACGCTCGCTGAAATGGCCGACCTGACAGCAGCACTGACAACTGCCCTTCGCCGGATTTTGGATTGCGATGGCTTCAACGTTGGCATGAACATCGGGGGCGCGGCCGGTGCCGGCATCGCCGAGCACCTGCATCAGCACATCGTCCCCCGGTGGAATGGCGACGCCAACTTCATGCCGATCGTGGGATCGACCAAGGTCCTGCCCGAGACACTTCCGGCGACCTATGCCCGGATCCGCGCGGAGTTCTGCCGGGAGAGATCAGGGGCGACGGCGGCGACCGGCGTCGTCTTCGATCCGTCCTTGAGCACCGTACTCATCGGTGAAGACGCCCTCCCAGTAATCCCTCTGGATCCCGACATTCCCGTGTGGCGATCCCTCCGTCAATCGCTCGGCCAGCGGACCGAAGACTTGCAGGTGGCCGGGTGGGCCGGCAGCGAGGAAAGCGACGCCGACACAACGAATGCTCCCGCTGTGGCATTCATCGCGACGAGCGTCCTCTCCGGCGACCCGGCGTTCCGGATGGTGCCACTGGATCACCACGATCTCTCCACCCTTCGCGAGCGCGACCGTCAGCTGATTACGCTGACCCGCGAACGGCTCGGGCGCCTCTGAGTCGCGATAGTGCGAAACCTCCTCCGCACCATGCGGCTCTCCGCCTCCCTCAACGCCAGGCAGCTCCCCTGGGACGAGTGACCATCGGCAGTTTCGGAGGTCATCCCCTCGCGCCGCAGGTCAGGAATCTCTCCGGAATCTCGTCGTCTCTCCCGTATACTGTCTGGAATACCGCAGCCACGTCAGACAGTGCTCGCCGGTCACACGGCCAGCCGCTGCGCGGTCCTCGTTGCTTCCATCCGCTGCCTACCAGCCGCAGTTGACATCCCTACCCTGGAGGTTGCGTGTTCGTTCCTCTCAATCCTGGCTACACACGCAAGCGAAAGAACAACGCGTTCACTCCCATAAATGGCATGCTCAGCGGCGCGCTCCAAGCCCTCGCCGACGGCATCCTCCACCCTGTCATTCTGCTGCCCGCCGTGGCGGCCCTGCTCGACGGCTCGAATGTCGAGATCGCGGCCTTTAC
>DASYVY010000121.1:0-8191 GCA_035936535.1 Thermomicrobiales bacterium
ATGGAGCCTCGGTTTCATCCAAATGGTGCCCGGCATCGATTCAGGAAGGCTTTATAAGCGTTTCGACATGTGGGTGTTGGCAGCGTTCGCACCGGAATTACCCGTCGCGTTGTTGCCGCCCCTGAGCCTGCCAGGAATCCAGAATGCGAGTCACGTATCGCCAGCTCCGTCGATTGTAGGCGACGGCCTCACCGATTGCGTCCTCGATCCAGTCCTCCGGATAGGCTTCGATCGCATGGCTGATGTGATCGGCAATCAGGGGCGTCAGCGGACCGATATTCTGCTCGTACAGCCGGAACGCGTTCGGCCGTTCGATCCTGATCGTAGGAGGCTGCTCGTCGGGCCAGAGTTCCGCTGGGGGAGTGAGACGACCCTGCTCCATGGCGTTGACTGAAGCACGGTTCTCCGGTGTATTGACATAGTACCAAACGGAGCGCTTCCTGCCCTGAGAGGCGGCGAAGCGAAGAAGCGTTCCTCTCGCTACACCAAGCTCCAGACCCTGAAGAATCCGGCGGTCCGGATCACGAGGGCTTCCCTCGGTCCGCAGCGCGCCACGCAGCGCACGGTCCCGGAGGAAGGTGCGCTCAGCGATCGGATAGGCAAATCCGCCACGCTCATCCAGGACCCGGAAGACGCACAGGGTGACATGCAGTTCCTCAACACTGGTGATTCCAGGAAGGATGTCCGAGAAGAACGCAGCCGGGATCGCGACCGTCGCGTCCTGCTCGTGGATCAGGCCCGTGACTTGTCTCCGTGACGTCCCAATGCCAAGCCTCGACGGCATCAGCTGTCCGGCTCGCGGTACAGCTCGAGGTCCGCAAAGCGGGCCGTCCGCTCGAAGAACCGAAGGTTGATGCTCCCGACTGGGCCGTTGCGGTGCTTGGCGACGATGATCTCGGCTATGCCCTTCTTCTCCGAGTTCTCGTCGTACTTCTCGTCGCGGTAGATGAACATGACGATATCCGCGTCCTGCTCGATCGCGCCCGATTCGCGAAGGTCCGAGAGCATCGGGCGGTGGTCGGCTCGGGTCTCCACCGCTCGCGACAGCTGAGAGAGCGCGATCACCGGTACGTTCAGCTCACGGGCCAGCCCCTTCAGCCCGCGGGAGATCTCAGATATCTCCTGAACCCGGTTGTCCGACCGCCGACCGGACATCAGCTGCAGGTAGTCGACGATCACCAGGTCAAGGCCGTGCTCCGCCTGAAGTCGCCGGGCCTTGGAGCGAACATCCATGACACTGGCGTTCGCGGAATCGTCGATGAACACGTTTGCTTCGGCCAGCCGTCCGAATGCGCGGGAGATGCGGTCCCATTCATTGTCATCGATCATGCCGAGCCGGAGCCGATGCGAGTCGACGCCGGTCTCGGTCGCGAGCAGGCGCTGCACCAGCTGCTCCGCGGACATCTCCAGGCTGAACACGCCTACGTATTTCCCGTGCTGGACCGCCGCGCCATACGCGAGCCCCAGCGAGAACGCAGTTTTTCCCATGCTGGGACGAGCGGCGACGATGATCAGGTCCGACCGCTGGAGTCCGCCGGTAAGCTGATCCAGGTCCGAGAAGCCGCTGGGGACGCCCACCACCTCGCCACGATGTTGCTGGAGGTAATCGAGCTGGTCAAAGAACTTGTCCAGGACGTCCGAGATCGACTGGAAGTCCTTGGTCTGCCGCTTCTGCGAAACGGTGAACAGGGTCCGCTCAGCGGAATCGAGGGCTTCCTCCGTGTCCACGCCATCCTGGTAGCCGATTCCCACGATCTGGGTGCCGGCATGGATCAGCCGCCGCAGTGTCGACGTCCGTTCCACGATGCGCCCGTAGTACTCGACGTGGACCGCGGTGGGCACGGTGTTGAGAAGCGATGACAGGTAGCCGATCCCGCCAACGTCCTCGAGAACCGAGCGACGTTCGAGCTCGTCCGATAGCGTGACGAAATCGGTTGGCTCGCGGCGATTATAGAGATCGAGGATGGCCTGGTAGATCGTCCCGTTGGCGGAGATATAGAAGTCATCCGCCCGCACGTATGACGCGACGCGAATGATCGCGTCACGATCGATGAGCAGGCTTCCGATCACGGACTGTTCGGCTTCGACGTTGTGCGGAGGCAGCCGCTCCACGGCGGTTTCCATCTGGCGTCTCCCTCTGATGGGAGGGCCGGCGGGGGCGGCTATCCGGAGGAGGATGGTGAAGGCCGCCTCGCGACCTTCTCACGTACGGGACGGTTATTCGGTTGCGGGCTGGTTGCCCTCGGCCTCCAGCACACTTGCCCCAGCTTCGGATGCATCGGCTGCCTCCGCCTCTTCCGGCTCGTCCGCCTTATCTGCCTCGATGATGACGGTGACCTGGGGCCGGAGGCGCCCAACCAGGTGGACCGTCACCGTGTGCTCGCCGATCGACCGGAGTGGCTCGTCGAGTACGACCCGCCGGCGGTCGATGGTCTCGGAAATCTGGGCGCCGAGGGCGGTCGCGACATCGGTAGCGGTGATCGACCCATACAACCGGCCCTGATCGCCAGCCTTCGCGGTGAACGTCAACCGCTGCCCGTCGATCTTCTCGGAGAGCGACCGCAACAGGTCTTCCTGGCGGGCAATCTTCCGGTCCTTGACGGCCTGGTTATGAGCCGCAACTTTCATCTCGCCAGTGGTGGCAACGACGGCAAGACCCTTGGGGATCAGATAATTACGCGCGTAGCCATCGGAGACAGTTTGGACGGATCCAGCTTCTCCTACCTTGGGTACATCCTCGCGGAGCACGATTTTCATCGAATCAAAACCTTCCGGCATGCATCGGGGTTGGATCGCATTCAACACAAATCCACACCGGTCCGTGGTTTGACCCGTGGACTGGTGCGGACGAGTTCTGCTCAGCACCATTCTACGTCCGCCAACGAACTCCTGCAACGAAGCGGTCACCTGATGGCTCCTTTATCCCCGGACGAGAAACTCTTCGGCGACCCAGCCGCTTCCGAACCGCGAAGAGCGGACACGAATCCATTGGCGTCCATCGGCCTCTTCTCGTCCCTCGATGACTTCGACGAAGGCGCTGTCAGCGAGAACGCCAAAGACCTCGGCTCCTTGGCCCGGATCAGCCCGAAGGTTGAGCTCGCCGTCACGGACTCTGGCGGTAGAGCCGACGGCAAGGGGCGCCGCCGACTCGCGCTTGAGATAACGATCGACTGCCCAGCCGTCTCCGTAGTCCGTCGCGAGCTTGAACCAGGTATAGCCCTCCGCCTGCCGAGGACCGTCGACCACGTAAACGATATCTCCCGCCAGCAGGATCCGGACGATGTCGGCGGACAACGACGCGGTGGTCCGCACATTGATACCGTCCGTGGAGAGACCAACGGTGTCTCCAATCGAGATTCCCGTGGAGTTGACCGGGTCGGGTTGACCAATGCCCAGATAGCGAGCTGCCGCCCAACCCGTCCCGCGAGGACTCTCGATCCGGAACCACGTGTGACCATCGGCCTCGCTGGGGCCATCGGTCACCGTGCCGGTTTCCTGCGAGAGCAGGATCACGTTGACCTCGGCATCGATCTCCGGACTGGCCCGCAGGTTCACGCCATCGGTGTCGACGTACACCAGATCGCCGATTTCCGGTGTCCTTCTGGCCGGCGATGCGTCGCTCCTGGCCAGGAAGGTGTCAACGCTCCAGCCGCGCCCATAATCGGTATCCAGCTGAAGCCAGTTGAGATTTGATGCCAGGCGCGGACCATCGACGACGGTGCCGACGACTCCAGTGCTCAGCGAGACCAGCACCGGCTGATCGATGCCTGGCCGCTCCCGCAGATTCAAGGCGTCTGTGTCGACCCGAACCGTATCACCTTTCGCCAAGCTCGACCCGAATGTCACCGGAAACGGTGACACATCGAGATACCGCTCGACGCACCAGCCGGTTGCTTCCGCCGTCTTGATCCGCAACCAGGTCAGGCGATCACCCAATCGAGGTCCCTCGATCACCAGCCCGGGCGTTCCCGGCGAGAGCGAAGCGACGACGCCTGTTCCCTTGGCGGCGTCGGAACGGAGGTTGATCCCCTCTGGATCGGCCACAATCACCGAATCCCCAGCCAGGAAACGTGACTGAGGCCTGAGTTCGTCCGGTCGGACCAAATACTGTTCGGCGGCCCATCCCTGACCGTACGTTGTATCGAGCTTGTACCAGCGGTAGCCGCCGGTAGGGAGCGGGCCGTCGATCACCTTCGCGTCCTCCATGGAAGGCACGGTCGCCACCACTGGCGCGCGGAGCGATGGCTCGACCCGGATGTTGACGAGGTCGGTGTTGACGACCAAGGAATCGCCTACCGTGTACTCGCCCACCGGTGGAAGCGCGTCGCTGGGTTCGATCAACGACGATGCAATCCATCCCCAGCCAGCGTCCGCGGCGACCTGATACCAGATGTTGTCATCTACCGTTGTGGGGCCGTCGACGACCTGAACTACCGTCCCGAATGGAAGAGCAGCGGCGACGGTTTCCTCCATACCGGGAACCTTGCGCAGATTCGCACCTTCCACGATGACCGCTGCGATCTGGCCGGGGCTGTATTCCGGGTCGAGCACAAGACCCCCGCCACTGGCGATGATGTCAGCAACCGCTTTCCGGATCGCGGGGAGGTCAGCGTAGAGCCCGTCCCCGGGGCAGGTGCTCTCGTTGACATCGCGATGACCGCAGATGGTCGGCAAGTTTGGCTGTTCGTGGAAATCCGACTGGCCGAGAGCATCGAGGTTCCGGCCAGCCCAGGCGGAAATCCAGATAAGGCCTGAGATCGCCTCCGGTGTCGAGGTCTTGAGCGAGAACGACCCCATGGAGCAGATGCCGGCTGAGCCGTACGCGTACTGATACGCGTGACCGCCGACAGCGTTCTCGCCGCCGAACCGGCCTTCGTAGACGTTCCCCATGAAGTCGACCAGGTAGTTGTAGCCAATGTCACCCCAGCCGCGAGTGACCGCATGGTAGTAGTGGATGGACCTGATCTCCGCGAGGGGATCGCGGAAGCTGGGGGTCTCCGAGTGGTGGATGATGATGTGCGCCACCGTCTCATACTGTGGAGTCCACAGGCTGGCGGCACGATCGGCCCCACCGTACGCCAATGACGCTCCCCACTCCTCGCGAGAGATGATCGGAGGACGGTCCGGCGTAGGCTTTCCCGACGACGGGGTGATATCGCCCAGGGTCGGGCCGCCCGTTGCATCGATGTAGGTGAATTCCAGCCCGGGAATGGACGTAACCTGCCCGGATTCGTCGATCCCGCGATACCTCACGAACGACGACTTTGGGGTGAACACAAGATCACTGAAGGTGCGGCCGTCGCGATCCACGGGTCCGGCGTCCGTGTGCGCGGGACCAACCAGCACCGGGTCCGAAAATGTCTCGCCGTCACTGCTGAACTGCATCTCGACGGCAACCGGGTCCGAGACTTCGCCACTCCAGTGCGGAGCGATGGCATGAAACGGAAACTCGGCAGCGAAATCCACCGACCCGCTGGAGGACGTGTTCGTTTCCGGTTGCCTCCATTCATTCGCGATCGTGCCGCCAGACTGACCTCCGGCTCGCTGGGGGCGCCGCAGGGCCGGGGCCGCTGCCATGGTGGCGAAGAGGGCGGATGCCCGCAGCATCGTCCGCCTGGTGATTGGAGTGTCCTGAGCGCGCGCCTTCGTCCGCGTTCGGACGTGCGAGCGGGATACAGTCACGATACGTTCCCCCCAACGGTGCGATGGTGTGCATGGACCGATGGAAAGGCTTCGTGACCGCCGTCCCAGCCAGAACGGTCAAACCACATCCTCCACGGCCAGAGTGTACGTACACCCTACCATTGACCGCATGTCACCGTCAACGCGGCACCCTGGGGAGGAGATCCGGGATCGAGGGACAGGGTGGAGGCGAGAGAAGTTCGAATCTGGAACGCGGGGTGCTTGCCCACCACGTGCCGTCCAGGAAAAGATCCGGTGAGTTGGAGGAGGACTTCCCGGTGGAGAAGGCAGTGCAAGGTCAGATCGCGGCTAGGACCTCGAGGTCTTGGGTCTGCTGATCCCTGCGGAGGATGTCATAGAGGGCAATTGCGCCGGCGGTCGCGGCGTTGAGCGATCCGATCCGTCCCAGCATGGGCAGCGAAACGAGCATCTGGCATCGCTTCCGGATATTGGCCGTCAGGCCCGAACCCTCCGACCCCACGATCAACACGACGGGGGTTGGGATGTCGCTGTCGAACAGTGAGTCGGACCCCTCTCCTTCGGCGAGGCCGATGATCCAGCGACCGGACGCTTCGAGCTTGTCGATCGCCCGACCGAGGTTGGGCACGAGGGCAATCTCAAGGTGCTCGACCGCTCCCGCCGAGGCATTGACGACCGCCGGAGTCACGCTCACCGACCGGTCCGACGGGATGACGACCCCCGCGACCCCGGCGGCATCGGCCGCTCTCAGCAACGTCCCGAAGTTCTGGGGGTCCTGCAGGTGGTCCAGCATCAGGACCGTTCCCGGGCGGTCGATGACATCTTCGAGGTCGGCATAGGGGAACGCTGGAGTTTCCAGAAGCACACCCTGATGGTTGACATCGGGCAGCATGTCGTCCAGCAAAGGCCGGGGGACGGACTCCACCAGGACCTCCCGCGTCCGCGCTAGTTCAACTATCTCGTCGACGCGAACGTCCTCCCTCATGCCCTCGGCGAACCAGAGTCGAGTCGGTGTCCTGCGCCCCGACCGGAGCGTTTCGAGGATCGCGTTGCGCCCGAACAGCAGCTCACCCTTGACTTGAAATGGCGCATGCTGGAATCGCCCAGAACGCTGCCCGCCGCCGGAGGGCCGGCCTGGGCGGCCTTCACCCGGCCGGTTTCGCTGTTGGCGCTGTCGAGCTTCGGCATCTGGTCCGGCCGCGGGGGCGCCTCGGCGCCCTGGAGGCCGGCGATCAGGAGCGTTCGACCGGTTTCCAGATCGTTCCCTTGGCGGTGTCTTCAAGTGTGATTCCCTGTTCCAGCAGTCTGTCCCGGATAAGATCTGCAAGTGCGAACTGGCGCGAGGATCGGAGTTGCTGGCGGACATCGATGAGAAGTTCGATCAGCGGCGCGGCTTCCCGCTCCGGCTTCTCCGTGCTGCGCGCAAGATCGAATCCCAGGATGGTTGCGAGGTTGCCAAGTGTCTGCTGCGCTGTCGCAACGTGCGGGGCCTCGGCGTGCCGGGGTTTTGCCCGGTTGATCGCCCGCGCCAGGTCGAACATCGCAGCAACCGCTATGGGCGAGTCGAAGTCGTCACGCATTGCACGATGGAACCGGGCCTCGGCATCGGCGGCGGTGTCGGTCAGGGAGTCGAGTGACCCATCGCCCGGGTCCTGATCGATACCATCCGCAGGTTCGATCGCAGCGCGGAGCCGCGCCAAACCGGTTTCCGCCGCGTCGAGACCTTGATACGTGAAATTGAGGGGAGCACGGTAGTGCGTCTGCAAGACCTGCAATCTGAAGGCGGCGGATCGTCGGGATTCGACGATCTCCCGGAGCGGCACGACGTTCCCGAGCGACTTGGACATCTTCTCGCCATTGAGCTGAAGCATCCCATTGTGCAACCAGTATCTGGCAAACGGTGATGTCCCGGAAAACGCCTCCGACTGTGCGATCTCGTTCTCGTGATGGGGGAAGATCAGGTCACGGCCACCGCCGTGGATATCGACCATGCCCTCCAGGTGACGGGAGCACATCGCGGAGCACTCGATGTGCCAGCCCGGTCGGCCCTCGCTCCAGGGACTCTCCCACCTCGGTTCCCCGGGCTTAGCGCGTTTCCAGAGCGCGAAGTCCAGCGGGTCGCGCTTCTCCTCGTTGACATCGATCCTCGCGCCGGCCATCAGCGCGTCAACGTTCCGATGGGAGAGCTTGCCATATTCCGGGAACGACCTGACGCTAAAATACACGTCGCCGTTGGACTCATAGGCATGATCCCCATCGATCAAGCCCGCGATCATGTCGATGATTCGCGGCATTTCCTCTGTAGCCCGGGGCGACACCGTGGCCGGCAGGATGTTCAATGCCGCGATCTCGTCGTTCCAGTCTTCGATCAGGCGTTCGGCCAGCACACCGGGCTCGATGCTGAGTTCCGCCGCCCGATTGATGATCTTGTCATCGACGTCCGTGAAGTTCTGTGCGTAACGAACCTCGTAGCCGAGATGGAGGAAGTACCGCCTGATCATGTCGAAGATGATGGCGGACATGCCGTGAC
>DASYVY010000122.1:0-6297 GCA_035936535.1 Thermomicrobiales bacterium
GATGGGTCCCGAACCGAAGCGAGGATGCGCGAGATGAAGATCACCGATATCCGTCTCCATCATGTCACCGGCACGCTGCCGCACGAAGGCGTCTTCTGGGAGGATCGGCTGATCCAGCCGATCGACGTCTACCCCGAGTACCGCGAGAGGCGTCGCCGGGAGATGCGCGCCAACGACGATGGTGGCCTCGCGATCGAGGCGGTCTTCGTCGAGGTCGAGACCGACGAGGGCGTCACCGGCATCGCCGGCCCGACCTCGATGGACGTCGCCTTCATCATCTGGAGGCAGTTCCGGGATCTGCTCATCGGCGAGGATCCGATGGCCCACGAACGCCTCTGGGACGTGATGTACCGTTCGGCGGTGCACGGCCGCAAGGGCGAGGCGATGTTCGCGATCAGCAACATCGATTGCGCCCTGTGGGACCTCAAGGGGCGTTGGGCCAACGCGCCGGTCTACCGGCTGCTCGGCGGCCCGACCATGACGGAGATCCCGGCCTACGCCAGCGCCCTCGGCTACTCGATCGAGCCGGAGCGCGCCGCCGAGCGTGCCAGGTCGTTTGTCGAGCAGGGCTACACGGCGACCAAGTGGTTCCCGCGGAGTGGCCCCATCGACGGGCCGGAGGGGATCCGCCGCAACGTCGAGCTGGTGCGGGCGCTGCGTGAGGCGGTCGGGCCGGATGTCGACATCATGATCGACGCCTGGATGAGCTGGGATGTCCCCTACACCGAGCGCCTTGCCGAGCAGTTCCTGGAGTACCGCGTGCGCTGGATCGAGGAACCGGTCATGCCGGACAGGATCGAGTCCTACCGCCTGGCCCGTGAACGGTCGGTGCTGCCGATCTCCGGCGGCGAGCACGAGTACACCCGCTGGGGTGCCTGGCAGCTGCTGGCGGCCGGGGGCGTGGACGTGATGCAGGCGGACACCTACTGGGCCGGCGGGATCACCGAGATGCAGAAGATCTACACGCTCTGCTCCGTCTACGACATTCCGATGATCCCGCATGGCCACTCGGTCCCGGCCAACGCCCACCTCTCCTTCGCGCAGTCGCCGACCAGTGTCCCGATGATCGAGTACCTGATCAAGTGGAACGAGGTCCACCAGCACTTCCTCAAGACCCCGCTCAAGCCGGTCAACGGCTCGATCCACCTGCCGGAAGACGTCGTCGGGATCGGGATGGACCTCGACCCGGCGAAGTTCGAGACCGAGCGCTATCTCGACTTCAGCACCATCTAGGTCGCATCGAGGTCACGCCCCGGCAGGGTCCGCTCTCGAATGGAGAGCGGGCCCTGTGTCGGCATTCTGTCACCCTGTTCCGGACTCTGGCAGCGGCGCTTTCGACCTGACACTCGATCTCGTCTTTGGTTCAAGGGGCAGGAAGAAGATCGCCAGACCGCGATCAACGCCGCACTCCGCGAGCACGTGGAACGCCAGCGTTCGGCCACCTGAACCGGCAGCTCAGGTCCGGACCGGCAGGGGATCTGGACGCTCTACCGTGCTTTCGAGGATGAGGTGCTGACCGCGCTCGCTGGATTCCAGCGTCGCGTGCATGATGTCCAGCACGTGATAGGCAAGGTTGCCGTTCGCCCGTGCGGGGCCTCCCCCGCGAATCGCCCGCGCCATGTCCGCCACCCCTAGCCCGCGGCTGTTGTCGGTGAAATCGTGGGTCAACGGAACGTCCTCCCACGTCGGCTCGGCCCGCGCCTGGCGAGGCGCCTTTCCTGCCTGGAACAGCGGATCGCGGGCCCCGCTTGCCTCTGGACCGCGAAGCAGCGACAGCGGACCGCCGAACCGGTTGGGATCCGGCAGGCGCAGGGTGCCCTCCGACCCGTAGACGACCAGCGTCGAATGCGTCGTGTCGTGCAGGTCGAACGAGGTAATGACCGAGGCGATCGCGCCGCTCGTGAAATCGAGCGCGGCCACGACGTGCGTCGGCGTGTTGACCTGGATCATCTCGCCGAACTTCGGCTCGCTCGTGATCCGCCGCTCCGGGAAGCTCACCCCGGTCGTCGATCCGACCCGGCGTACCGGTCCTAGCAAGCTGACCAGGGCGGTCAGGTAATAGGGACCCATGTCGAACATCGGACCCGCACCCGGCTGGTAATAGAACGCGGGGTCAGGGTGCCAGCGTTCGTGCCCGCGGGTGAACATATACGCTGACGCCGCGATCGGCGTCCCGATCACCCCCTCGTCGATCAGCTTCCGGCCCGTCTGCAGGCCCCCGCCGAGGAAGGTGTCCGGCGCCCCCCCGACGAGCACGCCCCGCTCCCGGGCAAGCTCCAGCAGTCGCCGCCCCTCCTCCCGCGTTGCCGTCAGCGGCTTCTCGTTGTAGACCGACTTCCCTGCCCGGACCGCCGCCAGCGCGACCTCGGCGTGCGCAAGCGGGATCGTCAGGTTGACGATCAGCTCGATCCTCGGATCGGCAAGGATCGCGTCCATCGTCATCGCTTCGATGCCGTACTTCGCGGCTTGCGCCTGGGCCCGCTCGATCAGCAGGTCCGCGATCGCGACGACCCGGACCGTGTCGAAGCGTGTCGTCAGGTTCGTCAGGTAAATGTCGGAGATGTATCCGGCCCCGACGATCCCGACGGTAACCGGACCCATGGATTCAGTACCCATCCCCATGACCTTTCCTAGTTGTCGCGGTCCGCCATCCTGCTGCGAAACCAGCCAGCCGCTCCGTCGGGCGATCAGCCCGTGATGTCCGGCGAAAGCGCCTGGCCCGCGCCGTCGGGCCGTACGTGCTGGCGTCTCCGGTATGTCCTCCGCCACGCCTGTCACGCCCAACGGCGGTCCGTCATCCCCCTGTTGGTCAGGAAGGCGATAAGCCACGGGACCCGCCTCCGGCAAGCGCGACATGGAGCCCGGCCTAGCCCTTACCGAGGCAGAGCATCCGGCCGCTCGATCGTGCTCTCGACGGTGACGTGCTCGCCCTGGATGCTCGATTCCAGGACGGAGGTCATCACATCGAGCACGTGATAGCCGAGCTCGCCGCTCGCACGGTGCCGCTCACCAGTCTGGAGCGCGGTCGCCATGTCCCAGACCCCCAGCCCGCGACTGTTTTCCGTATTGCCGTAGGTCAGGGGTAGATCCTCCCAGTCGTTGTCCCGCGAGCCCCCACGTAGGAGTTGCACCGGGCCGCCGAAGGTGTTTGGGTCCGGCAGTCGCAGGGTGCCTTCCGAGCCGTAGACGACCAGCGTCGAGTTCTTCTTTTCCCAGACGTCGAACGAGGTCCCGAGCGATCCGATCGGGCCGCTCTCGAACTCCAGGGCTCCCGCGATGTGCGTGGGGGTGTTGACCGGGATCTTCTCCCCCAGCTTCGGGCCGTTGCCGACCGTCCGCTCCGGGAAGCTCGCCCCCGCGATGGCGCTTACGCGGCGCACCGGTCCGAGGATCGACGCCATTGCCTGCACGTAATACACGCCGACATCGAACAGCGGACCCGCTCCCGGCTGGAAGAAGAAGTACGGATCCGGATGCCAGGATTCCATGCCCCGGCTCAGCATGAACGCCGAAACCGCCACCGGCTCGCCGATGATCCCCTCGTCGAGGTACCTCCGCGCCGATTGCAGACCCCCGCCCAGGAACGTGTCCGGAGCGGACCCAACCAGCACGCCCCTGGCCTCGGCCGCTTCCAGCAGCGCCTTGCCATCTTCCCGCGAGATCGCCAGCGGCTTCTCGTTGTAGGCCGACTTGCCGGCGTTGATCGCCGCCAGTGCGACCTCCGCATGCGCGGCAGGGATCGTCAGGTTGACGACGATCTCCACCTCCGGGTGCTGGATCAGCTCGTCGACCGTGAACGCCTCGACCCCGAATGCTTCGGCCCGCGTTTGGGCCCGTTCGACCATCAGGTCGGCGATGCCCACGACCCGGGTGTTGTCGAACCGCGTCGACAGGTTCTTGAGGTAGATCTCCGAGATCACACCGGCCCCAACGATTCCGACGTTGATCTTCCGTGACGAGTTGGTGGCTTCAGCCATGATGGTGTCGTCCCTCTTCCTGCTTCCTGTTGGACATGCGGACGGATGGCAACGTCCCGTGGCAACTCTCCCGGATCGCCCGCTCCGGCTGGCATGATGACCTGTTCCGGCCCGCATCGCAACGTTCCGCGCCCGCCGCCTCTCGCGCTGATCCCGGATCGACGGTAGACTCGCCCGGACCCGCCCGGCAGCATGGCAACATGACCGAAGGGCGGCATCGACCGAAACTGACTGATAGACGCACAGATGCAGACCATGGAAGAGGATGGACGTGGCAATCAGGTTGATCCATGCGGGACTCGGCGGCTGGGGAACGGATTGGGAGCTGAACGCGCTGCCACCGGTGCGGGAGATAGAGCGGGTGGCCTGGGTCGACAGCCACGAACCCACCCTCGCCAAGGCCAGGGAGCGGCTGGATCTGCCCGAGGACCGCTGCTTCATGACACTGCGCGACGCCTGCGAGGCGGTCGAGGCCGATGCGGTCCTGATCACCGCGCCGATGGTGGCGCACGTCCCGCTCGCGATCGAGGCGCTGGAAGCCGGCAAGCATGTGCTGGTCGAGAAACCGTTAGCAGGAACGGTCGAGGAGGCGCAGACGGCGGTCGATCTCGCGGCAGAGCGCGGCCTGACGCTGATGGTCAGCCAGCAGTACCGCCATTACCCGGCTCCGCGCAAGGTGGAGCAATTGCTCGCCGAAGAAGCGTTCGGCCCGGTCAGCACGGTGCGGGTCGATTTCCGCAAGTACTCCAACCGGGCAAAGAAGGGCACGAGCCGGCATTACGTGTTCCCGCACCCCCTGATCTACGACATGGCGATCCACCATTTTGACCTGATGCGGATGCTTCTGAAGCGGGAGCCGGTGCGCGTCTTCGCACAGGTGATGGACCCGCCATGGAGCAAGTTCAATGACGAGGCATCGGCGGCGATCACGATCGTGTTCGATGGCGGCACGGTGGTGAGCTATCGCGGATCCTGGGTCAGCACCGGAGCACCGACCCACTGGGCCGGGGACTGGCACCTCGAGTGCGAGACCGGCGAGGTGTTCTTTACCAGTCGAGAGGGCGGTGATGTCGGGGACAAATCGGATATCGTGCGGGTGCATCCGCTGGAGGGCCAGCCGGGCGAGGAACCGCTTGACCGGATGCCGCTGCACGGGCGGTCGGCGGGTCTTGTCGCCTTCGCCCGGGCGATCACGGAGGGAACGGAGCCGGAGACCTCCGGCCGCGAGAACCTGGGCAGCCTGGCGCTGATGGTCGCCGCCGCGAAATCCGCCGAATCCGGCCAGGTCGAGGACGTCGTCGACCCCTATGCGTAACGACGATCGGTAAGGTCTCCGGTCCGGTCCCGCCGAACCTGGATGGATCGCGAATCACGATCCCGGCCGCACCCGCTAGAATCGGCGCAGATTCCAGCGACCTTCCTGCCACTTTGCGATCGAGGAACGATGTGATGCTCCAGACAGTGCTCGACCGGATCAGGCAGTACCTCCGGACACGGCAACAACCATCGTCGACCGGGCGTACCCGATTCACGGCGGAGGAAGCGCGGGAAAACCGGGCCAGCTCGATGGCGACCCTGCAGCGCGAGGTCCGCCAGCTCCAGCAGGAGATCACGGACCTGAGCGCCGCGCAGGATCTCGACGGCACCGGTGACGATGCCAGGGCCAACGATTCCACGATGGAGAGGCTGCATCGCGAGCTGGCGCAGAAACAGAAGGAGCTGGCGAAGTTCCAGGCCCGCGTCTAGCGCTGGATCGGTCCGGCTATCGTGTTGACGCGGCGAACGTATGGCGAATCTCCCGTCCCTGCGCCCCCCGTGCAACGCGTTCCATGGGGATCGGCCGCAAGGGTTAGCGATGGCAGGCGGGACACCCGTGTCGGGTATCATGGATCGACTGATCCTCACCCTCAACGAGCGCAGGGACACACGCCTTGGACGCCATCGCCTTCCAGCGAAAGTGGATCGGCTCCACCCTCAAGGAGCGCTCCGCTTCCCAATCCCACTTCAACGACCTCTGCGCCGTACTCGACGTCCCCACCCCGACCGATGCCGACCCGACCGGTGACTTCTACACCTTCGAGCGCGGCGCGGAGAAGGCCGGCGGCGGCGATGGGTGGGCGGATGTCTGGTATCGCGGGCATTTTGCCTGGGAGTACAAGGGCAAGCGGGCCAACCTGCGCGACGCCTACCTCCAACTGCTCCAGTACAAGGATGACCTCGAGAACCCGCCCCTGCTGATCGTCTCCGATCTCAACATCATCGAGATCCACACCAACTTCACCGGCACCATCAAGCAGGTCCACACGATCGACCTCGCGAC
>DASYVY010000123.1:0-3382 GCA_035936535.1 Thermomicrobiales bacterium
GATAGATATCCCCGTACCGCTGCACCATATTCCAGGCGCGCAGGGCCCGGAAGCCGAGCTCCGCCCCCTCGAAATCCGGTTCGATGTCCCGAATGTCCGCTCCCAACGATGCCAGCACCGGCTTGCCGTCACGTTCCAGCACCCCGGTCACAGCGGGATCGACCGGCAGGTCTCCCAGCGTTTGCGACCACCCTACCCGCCAGCCACGGAGATCGGCAGCGGCATCACTCGTGGCAATCGCGGCATATTCCGAGCCGTCGCCCGGCAGCGAGGTTGGGTCGCGGGGGTCGAAGCCGGCGAGGACCGATTGCAGCAGGGCCGTGTCGGCGACTGTTCTTCCCATCGGGCCGGGGGTCGCCAACGTCATCCAGCCCGTCTCCAGCGGCGCCCTTGAGATCCGTCCCGGTGCGGACCGTATTCCGACGACGTTACAGAAGGAGGCAGGATTGCGCAGGGATCCGCCGGTATCGCTCCCGTCGGCAAGGCTCACCAACCCGGCCGCCAGTGCAGCCGCCGCGCCGCCGGACGACCCGCCCACGCTCTTGCCCGTATCGTAGGGGTTGCGCGTGGGGCCGAAGATGGGATTGAAAGTGTGCGATCCGGCGCCCATCTCCGGCACGTTCGTTTTCCCGAGCCGAAGCGCGCCCGCGACACGCATCCGGGCCGCGACCGCCGCATCTTCCGTCGGCACGAAGTCCCGGAAGAGCGGGCTGCCGAAGGTCGTGCGCATGCCCTTCGTAGCCAAGAGGTCCTTGTGGGCGACGACTAGACCGTGCAGCGGACCAACATCCTCACCCCGGGCCAGATCATCATCCGCCGCCTGGGCCTGCTCCATGGCGCCCTCGACATCCATCGTCACGATGGCGTTGATGGCGGGATTGATCGCGTCGATCCGGGAGAGGTACGCCCGCAGGAGATCGCGGGCGGAGATCGCGCGCTGGCGCAGGAGGGCGCGTTGGGCCGTCGCCGGCAGGAAGCAGAGGTCCGTGTTGTTGGTGGGAATATCCAAAGGTCGTATCGCTTTCTGATGCATGCGTCAGTGCCATTACGTTGGCGACTCGCGGATCATATCCCTGATCGCCACCCAAGGGACAGCCCCAGCCCTGCCCAGCTCACGTGACGTCCCGGTTATCGATGCCGAGGTGGATGTCTACCACGATCTGCCCATCCACCTTGCGCACATGGTAAGCGCCGCCGAGCCCGCTGACGGTGACCTCGCCATCCCTGAGTTCGATCATCGTCTCCTCATCGATCGCCCATCCCTCGGGGACCAATCCGGCCCGGACTGCATGGAGTAACCGAGTAGGCGTTCCGTACTGCGAGGCGTGGACATCCACGGCGAAGGGGACCAACCCGAGCCCCGGGCGGATCTCCAGGTACTCCTCATCCTCACTGACCTCCTCCGAGCAGATCACAAGATCGGCGGAGCCATGGCGCAGCTTCCACCCGCCGATGATGCCCTGTGACGGCGCGATCATGGCGCCTGCCGAGAAACCGGCGTAGGGGATGCCTCGCTCGACCAGCATCGGGAGCCAGTCGGCCGCGCTTGGAACGATCGCATCATAGTAGGCCGGTGTGAGACCGCCGCCGACCAGGACGCCACTCGCTTCCTCCAGGTCGGCGGGGCGAAGCGGCCGGTGGGGAGAGACGAACACGGGGTAAACGTCGGCGGCACTGGTCGAGGCAAATGCGGCAGCGGAGCGCTCGAAGTACGCATCGCGATCGATGACGTCGAGCAGGACGCAGGCGATACGAGGCGACCCGTTGCCGACAGCGGCGGTGAAACGCCCGTAGGTCTGCGGGAACGCCGCATCATCCCAGCCTCCACCGAGAAGGAATACAGATCCTGAAGCCACCAGTTGCCTCCACCCTTGCTAGCCGAAATGTTGCCCCAGTATACCCAGCGCGTCTGCGGTTCTCGTGATGCCATAAGGGCTCAGGGCATGACGACCTGTTGCCAACACAGTGAGATCGCCACGCATAAGCTGGGCGCGGGATGCCGCACGTGGCCTCGATTAGTCCGCGGTGTATTCCCGGCTGTGCGCATCCTCAAGGTACTTCGCGAGCAGGGTCACCGTGTGCTCAATGTCGCTGACGGCCACCGTCTCGTTGACGGTGTGGATGTAGCGAGCCGGTATGGAGAGCGTGACGACGGCGACGCCCGCCCGCAGCCGCTGGATCAGGGATGCGTCGGTCCCGCCGTGGTTGAGGACCTCCAGCTGATAGGGGATTGAGTGCTGAGCCGCCAGATCCCGGAGATGACGCACGATGCCGGGATGGCTGATCTGGGTCGTGTCCATCACCTTGATCGCCGGCCCCTGACCGAGCCGGGTCACCTCCTCATCGTCTTGGCTGCCGGGGATGTCGTTGGCCACTGTCAGGTCAAGGGCGATACAGATATCGGGGTTGATGTCGTACCCGGCCACAACCGCGCCACGCGACCCGACTTCTTCCTGGACGGTGGCAACAGCAACGATGGTCGAAGTGGGATCGGTAAGGACGCGGGTCGCTTCGATCATGACGTAGAGACCGAGCCGATCATCCAGCGCCCGGCTCACCACCCGGTCACCGGTCGAGAGCATGTCGCGGTCGAGCGTGACCATGTCGCCGATCTCGATCTGCGCAGCCGCATTCCCCACATCGACGAAGAGATCCTGAAGCTTGGGGCGTCTTGAGTCGTGTGGTGGCCCGAAGTGCAGGGGCTCCACTGTGGTCTCGATGACGCCGGTGATCCGCTTGCCATCCCGGGCGTGGACAATGACGCGTTGGACCATCAGCACGCGGGGGTCGAAGCTCCCGAGGGGCTGGAGGCGAAGGAACCCGTGACGGTCGACATGGCGGACGAGGAATCCGATCTCATCCATATGGGCAACAATCAGGATGGTGGGGCCTCCGTTGCCGTTCTTCGTCGCGATCAGGTTGCCGAGCCGATCGGTGCGAATCTCATTGACCAGAGGCGCGATCTCTTCCCGGACGACCTCGCGAACCTGCCGCTCGAACCCCGCGATCCCGGGTGCAACGGTCAACCTCCGCAACAGCTCTACGTTCATACGCTCTCCCTACTGCCCGCCTCGACCGGAATAGGGACGAGACGGTTGTTGCTTCTCTTCGCTGCGGTCCTGCAAGCTCCCTCTGCCCTCCATCGATGCCTGCATCATCAACCTAGCCGTGTAGAGGCCTCTCTTTCCTCAAGTGATGCGTTGGCTTTGCTCCTGACTGAAAGAAGCGGATGCCATTTTATCCACAATCGCCATCCCATCGTGTATTCTGGGCGCAGCACGCCGTTCGGAGAACTGGAACGCGCGGCTCTGCCGCATCGCTCGCGGCATGTGGGGACCTCAATGACGCCGGACCTCTCCGGCTCATCGCCCCCGATGTCATC
>DASYVY010000124.1:0-3987 GCA_035936535.1 Thermomicrobiales bacterium
CCCGGTGATGGCCTTCCAGCTCTGGAACGGCACCCCCTACGTCGTGTTCGAGTTCGGGGACTCCGGCCACATCTATTTCGACCGGCTCCGCATCGACTGGATGTCGATCGAGTGGTCGCCGACCCCGCGCTGGCAGTGGACCGCCTGGTGGTCGTACATCGAGACGACGACCGACCCGGCCAGCGCCGGGCTCACGACCTCCGCCGCGGGCAACGTCGTCTTCGGGCAGGTCAACGCCCCCGGGATCGTGACCCTTGAGCTGGAGATCGACGGCGCCTGGCGGAGCTACCCCATCTCGGCACCGGGCTATGCCGTGCGCTTGGCCGGGTTCGACGAGACGCCCACCGGGTACCGCTGGCTGGATGCGGCCGGCCGGGTGGTCTGGTCCGTGGAAGCTCCCCTCCCGCTCGACCCCTGAATCCCCGCCCGGTCGAGGTCGGCACGTTCCGCCTGTTCCCTCTGGCGGCTCGAGCCGGGTCATCAGAGGACAAGATGCCAGGACCCGGTGGGCTTGCCGCCGGGTTGACCGCCACTCGCCCTCCCTGTGTTCACCACGATGCTGAAGGATGCGGGCGAGTCATGTACCGGTGCTTCCGGCATAATCCGCGCGGTTGAACACCAAAGATGCTTGCCTCTTCTGCTGGTGAGGTTTGTACTCATGTCTCCCGATCCGGCGAAACCATGAGCGTTCGACTCATCTCACCAGCGACCCAACCGTGGATCGTCGGTCGGTCAGCACCGGTGCACTGCCAGGTGCGCTGCTCATAGGCCATCACGCTGTGATGGAGCGAGAGCGGCCCACCGACGCGCTGCCGGAGCAACTGCCGCAAGGGACGGGTGGTGCGATCGTTGGCAACATCCACCCGAATATCAATCTCGTTGATCCAAGTCCTTGCCGGCGATGGTCTCCAGGCAGCGAGCCTGCGGTTGGTCCGGGTCTTGCGCCGCTCCGGACATCCAGCGTTCTGAAATCGCGCCCGGGCAGAACCCGATGGACATACGAAAGGTGAAGCACGACATGACCGAGCACGATCAAGGTGCCAGCGACCTCAGCACCGGCGAGCGGATGGCCACGCTTGCCGGGGCGGCGACGGATGCGATCCGGCACAAGGCAAGGGGCGAGCAGGAGACCGAGAGCGGCACCCGGCAGACCGTTGATCTCGCCACCGCCCAGCAGTTGATCGCCGGCTGGCCGGATGCCCCGCAGCGGGGAGCCCGGCAGATGCTGGAACAATACGGTCCCCCGAACGAGGCGACACCGACCAAGCTGTTCTGGTACAGAGCCGGGCCCTGGAAGCGGATCATCGCCACACGTGACGTGGTGACGCACAACTTTCCCGCCCCGCACAGTGACTTCCTCACGCAGTACATCGACTACAGGGTGCCGATTGACAAGTTCGACGAGATTGCCCGCTTTGACGGCAGCTGCCTCGTCGATCGCACTTCCGGAGAAGCAGGCGCGCGCTGCGATTCCGAAGCCGCCAACACGATCACCCTCAACCTGATGCACGACATCGTCACCGGCAAGACGACCGTCGACGAGGCGCGCCAGACGTTCGGGGAGGTCATGGTCGCGTATACGATGGGTCGTTCCGCCCCGTATGCCGAGGGGTTGCAGTTTGCCGTTCCCGACGGCGGGACCGGGGACGAGGACGACCGGGTCATCGGCGGCGAGACGCTTGGCAGGCAGGCAGCCGGCAAGGTTGCGGACCTGCTCACGGGCGATGAGGCACCATCGGACGGGTAGGTGTGATTTCTCCCTTTTCGGAACGTTGGTCCAGCAGCATGGCACTGCTCTTACGTTAACTTCGCTTGAGGACTCACCGGTGAGTCCAACCGATGTCACCATTCGGGTGGCACGGCAGGAGAAAGGATCTTTTCCATGGACATGACCATCAAGCAGCGGATCGCATCGGGAGCACTGGCCTTGGCACTTCTCGGCGGAACTGGCGCAAGCGTCGCCGCCCAGAACCAAGGTGGTGGCACCGGTCAGGGTTAGACAGGCGGTGCAGCTGGACTGATTGCGGTGGTAGGGCAGATCGAAGCGGACGACGTAGTGAGCGTTCAGGTGGTTGACTCGTTCAACAATCTCCGGGCGCTCAACAATATCCTCAACAACAATGATGTTGACGTCACTGTGGGGGATGTCTCTATCCTCAACAGCTTCCTGGACGACAACAACATCACGCTGGAGGACTTCCTGAACGACAACAACGTTCTCCTCAGTGACGTCGTTGCCATTGGAATTCTCGATGGCGGCGATATCATCATATTCGTGTAACAACGAATACCTATCTTCTGTCTTTGGGTCATAGCTGAGAAGGTGATTCGGCCCAAAGGTGGTTGACCAAGAGAGCGGGGCAATGCCCCGCTCTCTTGCCGTATTACACACCGGTCGGCGCCGCTGTCTGGGTATGTTGCTAGTGGGCAGACGACGCCCGATTTCATTTCGCATGAGTACCATGAGTACATTGACGAATCCGTAATGCATTTGCGTGCGGCTGCGGTTAGCGTCAAAGGCGCTGCCAAGCGACCACCGTCCAAAGCATGACGAGCGGTTCCTGAAACGCGTCATTCGCACATCGCCAGATTCGTTGTGGCGTTCCGGACGCGGGAACGTTGTGTGGTCCTGCTTTTCGGCGACATCCTTCCCGAAAATCCGATGGGAGCGATCCTCGACACAAGGAGGGCAGCCATGGAAGCGGGTAAAGTCGAGGGACAGGGAGCCATCTGCGTTCCTCCCGGCGAAGGCAGGTCGATTTGGGTGGCCGACGAACTGATGACCTTTAAGGCGTCGGCTGCCGACACGGGCGGAGCGTATGCGCTGACCGATTCTCTGGTGCCGCCGCAGGGTGGCCCGCCTCCCCACATCCATCACCGGGAGGACGAGGCCTTCTGGGTGCTCGAAGGGGAACTCGAGGTCGTGGTGGGAGAATCCACCTTCAGGGCGGGTCCGGGGTCGTTCCTCCACCTCCCCAAAGGTGTCCTCCATTCATATCGAAATTCCGGCGACGGGCCCGCAAGGTTCCTGACCCTGATCGTCCCGGCAGGCCTGGAGGTGTTTTTCCTGGAAGTCGGCAAGCCGGGCACGGATCTGTCCTCTCCGCCGCCATTGTGTGACGAGGACATCGCCAGGCTCCTTGAAGTGGCACCGACGTATGGTGTGGAAATCCCGCCACCGCCCGAGCCACAGGCAGATGCGCCCGGCTGATGCGTGCGGCCCGGATATTCAACCTCGCGCTCGGAAGCCACATCCGGCGAGAAGCGACGTGCATCGTCTGCAAGATTCGCGATCCCGGGCAAATCGGTACCTCCGGCAGGCTCAATCGGACCCTTGGCACGCCTCGGGATTCTCCACATAATGAGTCGAGGAAGCACTTTTGACATCGCCACCACCACCGGCGGGAGCACCATGCCTTCATCGACCGCCCTATCGCAGCCGTCCCAGCCGTCCCGGCCCAATGAACTCGCGCAGCCCGACAGGACCGTGCCGGGCGACGGTGTCGATGACGCGGGGAACGCGGGAGCGATCCTCGATCACGATGCGAGGCCCGGCACGGTGCTACCCGCCGCCCTGACGCCGCTTGTCGGGCGGTTGCGCGAGCGAGTGGCTGTTGCCGACCTGATCCGCAACCCCGAAGTCCGCCTGCTCGTCCTCACGGGTCCGGGTGGAGTGGGCAAGACGCGGCTCGCCGTCGCCGTGGGAGGCACCGTCCGCGATGGGTTCCGGGACGGCGTCTGCTTTGTCGATCTGGCGCCGATTCCGAACGCCGACCAGGTCCTGCCGACCATCGCCTCGGCGCTGGCGGTCCGTGGCACCAGCTCCGTGCCGCTGATCGATGCGGTCCAGGCAACCCTGCGGTCGCGGCACCTGCTCCTGATCATCGACAACGTCGAGCACGTCGCCGATGCCGCATCGCTCCTGACCGACCTGCTGATCGCCAACCCGGAGCTGACGATTCTCGCGACCAGCCGCTCGGTGCTCTC
>DASYVY010000125.1:0-1621 GCA_035936535.1 Thermomicrobiales bacterium
ATCCGCCCCGGCATGCGCGCCGACCTCGTCGAACTCGATCCCGATGCTATCCCGTTGATCGGCCATCGGCCTGAAACGGCGCTCGATGGCTGGATCTTCGGCGGAGGAGGACCTGTCGTGCGGAACGTCATGGTCGCGGGAAACTGGGTTGTGCGCGATGGACACCACCCGCGTGAACGCGACGTACTCAATCACTTTCGCGCCGCGCTCAACCAGCTGAGCGCCAAGGCGTGACCTGATATCCGGCGAAACGACGACGCCCGTGTGCTGCTCAGTTGCCGGTTTCTGAGGGCCACAGCGGCACCTGCATCCCAGTGGCCCGGGCATGGAGCACGGCCCGCTCGTAGCCGGCATCGACGTGGCGCAGGACGCCGGTACCGGGATCATTCGTCAGGACCCGCTCCAGTCGCGCGGCCGCCTCCGGCGTGCCGTCGGCAACAACCACCATGCCGGCGTGGAGCGAGAGCCCAATCCCGACCCCGCCACCATGGTGAACCGAGACCCAGGTCGCGCCGGAGGCCGTATTGACCAGCGCGTTGAGCATGGGCCAGTCGGCGATTGCATCCGAGCCGTCGCGCATGCCCTCCGTCTCCCGGTAGGGTGAGGCGACGGACCCGGCATCGAGATGATCTCGGCCGATCACGATCGGGGCGGAGACTTCGCCACTGGCGACGAGATCGTTGAATGCCAGGCCGGCGCGATGGCGTTCACCATATCCGAGCCAGCAGATGCGCGCCGGTAGACCCTGGAACGCCACCCGTTCCGCGGCCAGCGTCAGCCAGCGGTGCAGCGACGCGTTCTCGGGGAAGAGGTCCATCAGCGCCCGATCGGTCGCGGCGATATCGGCCGGATCGCCCGAGAGCGCGACCCAGCGGAACGGCCCTTTTCCCTCGCAGAACAAGGGTCGGACGAAAGCTGGGACGAACCCCGGATAGGAAAAGGCGTCCTCGACACCGGCCAGGTACGCCTGCCCACGCAGGTTATTGCCATAGTCGAAGACGACCGCCCCTTCCCGCTGGAAGGCGAGCATCGCGCGAACATGCTCGCCCATCGCCTGGAGTGAACGGCTCGTATAGAACTCCGGGCTACTCCGTCGCAATTCCCGGGCATCCGCCAAGGAGATCTCGGGAATGATGTAGCCCTCCAACGCGTCATGAGCCGAGGTTTGGTCCGTCACCACGTCCGGTCGAAATCCTTGCGCGACAAGATCCGGCAACACCTCGGCGGCGTTGCCGACGAGCGCGATGGAGCGAGGCTGCCGCCGCTCCGCAGCCTGGTGGACTCGGGCGATGGCTTCGTCCAGCGACTCGGTCGCCTCGTCGCAGTACCGGGTTTCGAGCCGGCGCCGGACGCGCTCGGGATCCGCCTCGACGACCAGGCAGACGCCATCGTTCATCGTGACCGCAAGGGGTTGTGCTCCGCCCATGCCACCGAGTCCTGCCGTGAGGACGATCCGGCCAGCGAGCGTTCCGCCAAAGTGCTGGCGCGCCAGCTCGGCGAAGGTCTCGTAGGTTCCCTGGAGGATGCCCTGGGTGCCGATGTAGATCCAGGAACCCGCGGTCATCTGGCCGTACATCGTCAAGCCCAGCCCTTCCAAGCGCCAGAATTCCTCCCAGGTCGC
>DASYVY010000126.1:0-3974 GCA_035936535.1 Thermomicrobiales bacterium
TCGGTATCCATACTTCAGGACTTCAGGCTCACCATCCGGATCCGCAGGCAGGGGCACGATCGAAATGCAGGCAGGCATCTTTACCTACGCGTGGGATCTGGAGGCGACCGGCTACGACCGGGTCGCGGGCGAGTTGGCGGAAGCCGGGTTCACGTCGATCAATCTCGCGACGGCGTATCACGCCGGAAAGTTCTTGATGCCGCGCAACCCGAGACATCGGGTCTACTTCGCGGAGGACGGCGCGCTCTATTTCCAGCCGGATCTCTCCAAGTATGGCCGCATCCGGCCGCGGGTCAGCGCCTTTGTCTCGGCTGATGGCGATCCTGCAGACAGGGTCCAGCGGGCCGCCGCGTCGCATGGCATGGTATACGTCGCCTGGCTTGTCTGCCTGCACAATAGCTGGCTCGGCGAGCGCCACCCGCACGCCACGATGCACACGGCGTTCGGCGATCCGCTGATCCATTCCCTCTCGCCAGCTCACCCGGATGTCCGCCAGTATCTCGTCGCGTTGGTCCGCGATCTGGTCGCGCGTTACGAGGTTGCCGCCGTGGAGCTGGAATCGCCGGGATACATGGGATTCGTGCATGGCTACCACCACGAGATTTCCGGCGTCGATCTCGATCCGGTCCAGCAGCGGTTGCTCGGGATCTCGTTCAACCCAGTCGAGATCAGCGGTGCGACGGAACACGGGATCGACGCCGAGCGCCTTCGCAGTCGCATCGCCGCGCTGCTCGATGCCTGCTGGAACCGAGGAACCCCCGTGATGGACGCCGGCGGGCCGGTGGCGGAGGTGTCGGCGTTGCTGGAGGATGTGGAGATGCGGGCCTACCTCGCCTGGCAGCAGGATCAGGTCATCTCGCTGATGGGTCAGGTTCGCGACGCGATCGCGCATTCCAGCCCAGCGACGCAGATCCGACACTTTGCCTCGATGAACGCGGCCGCGCCGGACGAGTCAACGCGGGCGCTGCTCCAGACCGGGGACGCGATCCTCGCCGGGTACGCCCTGTCCAACGACGACGCCCGGGCCAAGGCGGAAGCGGCGCAGGCGCTGGGGAAGGACACGTGGGGGATGATCCGCGCGCTTGCCCCGGACATGACCGATCCTGGTCAGATCGCACCACGGGTCCAAGCCTGGCGCGCCGCCGGGGTCGAGGGCATCGACGTCTACAACTACGGCCTGATGACGGACCTCATGTTCCAGGCGGTCGCCGCCGCGATACGGAGCTGACGCGCCTCCAGAATCCGCTAGCCGAAACTGGGGCTCAACGATGGTGCCCGATTCCGTCCAATCCGCGGCACAATCACCAGGCAGCGACGTCATTCACAACACCGTGAACAGGATGAACGATGGTGAGCACCACGTCCGGTCGACCGGATCCTGAACCGAAGCAGACGAGCTGGGGCAGGTTCCTGTACTGGAGCGGGCGCTTCCATGAGAGCCCGGAGTTCGACGCGAACGAGCGCAACTACAAGCTGAAGGTAGCCGCACATCTTGACGACGCCAGGACGGCGGTGTTCGAGGATGATCCCTTGTGGCTCGACACGCTGCACTACGCGATCACCGCAAAGCCGAACAACCTGACGAGCTGGAGGGCGACGCAGGCGTTTGTGGCCTGGTGCCGGGCAGAGCCGGAAGCGGGCAAGCTGGCGTTGAGGATGCTCTGGAACGAAGACTACGCCGTCGCAAAACGGTTCGACCAGTTCGCGGAAGTGGTCGCCACCTCCGGCCGGAACATTCCCATCTCCGAGGCGTCATTCTTCCACATGGTCATGGACCCGTATGCGTTTCCGATGTTCCGCGCAACGCCGGTCGACAGGGCGATGACGCTCACAAACTACCCGGAACCTCGGGAAGTCGGGATCAAGTCGGGCGAGCTTGGCCGTCGTTACGAGCACTTCCTGCGATTCCTGGACGTCATCATCAAGCGCGGCTCGAAAGTCGGGTTGGATCTTCGTGACCGGCTGGACGCCCAGAGCGCCATGTGGATGGTCACGCAGTGGCTACCTTTGGACGAGTGGTCAGAAGGAGACAAGGAGGCGTTCCTGGCCTATCAGGGAGGAGCCGCCCTCCGAAAGGACTCGTGGATGACACCAAAGACATCATGATGCGGCAGCGCGGGCAGGCAGTTTCAGGTCGGTAAGCCACCAGGCGTGACAAGACGGGGACATTCCCGCTTTGGGGCGATCCCCGCCACGCAAGGTGAAGGTTGGCCAGCCACCCAAGGGGCTGGAAAACTTCGTACATCCATGTACATACGGGGAGGGATCAGATGAGCACGATGCATCCGGACGACAGGCTCAAGGGGCTCGGTATCGTGATCGGGGAGAAGACGACTTTTCACCCCGCCGTTGCCCTCGGCGTGATCTCCGGCAATCTCCTCTTCCTCTCCGGGTCCACGCCGAGCGATCCACGTTGGAAGGGCCGTGTTGGCGAAGCCCTCACCGTCGAGGAGGGGTACCAGGCCGCCCGCGACTGCACGATCAACCAGATCGCGGCGGCGAGGACGGTGCTCGGCGATCTCGGCCGGATCGTCCGCGTCGTCAAGGTGCTGGGGATGGTCAACGCCGCGCCTGGCTTCCCGGACACGCCGGCGGTCGTGCATGGCGCGTCCGAGCTGTACCACGAGGTGTTCGGAGACAAGGGGGTCCACGCCCGATCGGCGGTCGGGCTGCAGGCGCTTCCGGGTGATGTCGCCGTCGAGATCGAGACCATCTTCGAGATCGTGCCGGAGTAGGCCACCTTCCGCATGGGCCGACCGATCAAGTACCAGCCAGTCGAAAGGCAAATTGGGACCGGTGCTTGACGCAGGAGAACCGGTTCGGCTAGTGTTCCGCTAACAACTGAATCGTGACCATGACTCATCCAGAGGAGCAGAGGGATCGGCCCTGTGAAGCTCCAGCAACCACCATGCACCGATGCATGGCAGGTGCTAACGCCGACAGCAATCGCGCTGGACGATGAGGACATGTGGCACCGCGGCGCCTCGCCGCCATTCGTCCACGTCTCCTCGTCCGCTTCATCCGCGGAAAGGGAGGCGTTTTTTCGTGGTCTCCGTCCGGATCTCCGCGAACACGACAGGACGAACAGCACCATGGCCCAGGCAGTCGCGCTCGATACGGTTTCCAAACAGTTCCCGGTGAAGACATCCCGCCGCGATCCGGTGCTCGTGCTGGATCGCGTCTCCCTCCGCGCATCGCCGGGGGAGATCGTCGCCATCCTCGGTCCGAGCGGGTGTGGCAAATCGACCATCCTCCGCCTGATCGGCGGTCTTGAAGCACCGTCTGATGGGAGGGTTGTCATCGGCGACCGTCCGGTGACCACCACCGATGACCGCTGTTCCGTCGTGTTTCAGGAGCCGCGGCTCCTGCCGTGGCGGGACGTCGCCAGCAACGTTGCCCTCGGTGCCAATCGCCGTCGCGGCGGCACGGACGAGCGATCCCGGGATCTGATCGATCGCCTGCTCGCCCGCGTCAGCCTGACCGAGTTCTCGCGTTCCTATCCCCATCAGCTCTCGGGCGGCATGGCGCAGCGTGTCGCCCTTGCCCGTGGCCTTGCCGCGGAGCCGGAGGTGCTGCTGCTGGACGAGCCGTTCGCGGCGCTGGATGCGTTGACCCGGATGCAGATGCAGGACCTACTGGTCGAGGTCTGGAGCGATCGCGAGCCGACAGTCGTGCTGGTCACCCACGATGTCGACGAAGCACTTTATCTCGCCGACCGGATCATCATCCTCAGCGGTTCTCGCCCCGCATCGATCGTCGCCGAGATCGCCGTGCCTGTCGCCAGGCCACGGGATCACACCGACCCGGTGTTTTTCGACCTCCGGGCGCGAATCCTGGGGCATTTCGGTCTGGGGCACGGGACCAAGCGTCCGGGCCAGGGACAACCGTTGGACACTCGGTCGATCGCGGCCGACTAGCATCACCCCTCTGCCTTGATTCCTCGGGTCCCAACTATCCGGTCGTTTGGTTTAAGC
>DASYVY010000127.1:0-1583 GCA_035936535.1 Thermomicrobiales bacterium
TGCTCGATGCCGACGCCGTCGATGCCGCTCCCGAGGCGTATGCAATCCTCGCGACGCCCGACGCCGCGCTCGGCCTCGCGAGCTACGGCGCGACGACGGTGCTGGCCGCGATGGCCGGGCCAGACCGGGCAACGACGCGCCCGATTATCCCGCTGCTGATGGCGGTGAAGATTCTCGTGGACGCGCTCATCGGCGCCAAGCTGACCGTCGACCAATGGACGAAGCATCGGGCCTTCTGCTTCTGGTGCCTCCTCGGCGCGCTGGCTTCGGTCATCTCAGTCCCGCTGGCGACCTTGGAAACACGCGCGGCGCTGCGCTCGGTTCGAAAGGTGCCTCAGTAAGGTCGTTCCCCTCTCACGCGCCTAGAGTCCAATAGCCGTGGCGGGTGTGAACGGGAAAACTCCTCCGTGCAGATTGCCGGTCTCCGGATGGATCATGACGCCGTTCGGGCGGGCGAAGAAGCTGGTCGAGAGTGTTTCCCCGCGCAGCGCGATCTGATGTCCCATTGACTGAAGTGCCTCGATCGTCTCCTCCGGGAAGCGCGTCGAAATCTCGGTGGCGCGGCCCTCGGCGTGAATACGTGGCGCGGAGATGGCCGGTTGCATCGTCAGTCCATAGTCGGCCAGGTTGACGATCACCTGATAGATCGCCGACATGACCCGACGCCCGCCCGGCGAGCCGAGCGCCGCGAACGGCTGACCATCGCGCAGCAGGACGACCGGCGACGCCGCTGACATCACCCGCTTACCTGGCCCGATTGACGCGACCGATCCAGGTTCCGGGTCAAACCAGGCCACGGCATTGTTGAGAGTGATACCTGTCCCCTTGATCACGACGCCGGAGCCGAAGATGCCGCCGAGGGTCGATGTCAGAGAAACGAGGTTGCGATCGCGGTCGATGACCGAGATGTGAGTTGTATTCCCATCGCCAGCGTTGCTTGAACGCCCTGGCCGAACGCCTGTGGCAACCGAACCAAAGGCCCACGGATCACCGGGTTCGGCGTCCGGCGTGGCCCGGTTGCGATCAATACCCTCTCGGCGCAGGTTCGCGTAGTCGCCCGAGACGAGTCCAGCCATCGGAACCGGCATCAGTCCGGCATCCCCCAGGTAGCGCAGGCGGTCGACGAAGGCGTGGCGCAGTGACTCGATGATAAGGTGCAGCGCCTCCGGCGACTGGAACCCCATCGACGCGACATCAAACCCTTCCAGGATCTGAAGCGCCTCGACGATCGTTGGGTAGCCTGTGTTCGGGAGTTGACCGTAGACCTCGAACCCACGGTAGTCGAGCCGGTGAGGCTCAAACGTCTGGGTCGCGTGGGAAGCAAGATCCTCCTCGGTGATCAGCCCGCCGTTACGCGCCATGTCCTCGGCAATGAGCCGGGCGACTTCACCCCGATAGATCGTCTCCGCCCCCTCCTTGGCGATGAGCCGCAGGGTCCGGGCGAGATCAGACTGAACGAGGCGGTCACCTGGGCCACCAGTGGACGGAGCGTAGGGTGCGCCACTGGGTTTGAAGAACGTCCGCCGGCTCTCGGGAAACTGGCCGAGTCGGTCGTGGCTGCCAGAGGTCATCATCGCGATGTA
>DASYVY010000128.1:0-1926 GCA_035936535.1 Thermomicrobiales bacterium
GCAGCCGGGATGTCAGCCAAGAGGTTCTTCTCCGGAAGCTCTGTGTCGCTGCCGGGGGGCTTGTTGAGGCAAACTGCGATCTCATCTCTTCGCAGGGAAAGATAACGACGTCATTCCGCGCCGGGCGTCATTATGGTTGAGGCTCGTGGGGACCTTTGCCGAACCCGCGCTTACGGCGAGTCACGCGCCATGAAGGACGCGAGGATCGGTCCGGATAATCCGCCCTACGTAAGCTGAACCGAAGGTACGGCTCGGAGGAGGTGCAGGCCAGTTCCACGCACCGAGATCCTTCTCTGCCCGACCATCTCCACCCTCACGATTCCACCTCATTACCAATGGCTGTGACCATGCCTACAAGGTCGCCCCTCTTGCGCGCCCTGGAATTTAGATTATTCTAAAACATGGATTCACGCCGCCGAAACTTTACCCCCGTCGCTCGCTGCAAGGCGATCCCTGGAATGACGGCCGGGTCATGCAATGAAAGGACTACCTATGAGGCTACTTGTGTTCCTCCTGGCAGCGGGCTGGGCCATCGCACAACCCATCTCCGCGGCCGCAGCGCAGAACGCACCCCCCGCCGTGGTGGGCATCGTACGCGATGAGGAAGGCTCCGCGCTTGCCCGAGCCCAGGTGGTTGTCGAAACCAGTTCGAGGGCCGTCCTGACCGACTCCGATGGCCGCTTCGTGGTGCGCGGCCTTCGGCCGGGACGCCACCGGCTCAACGTGTCCCTGATCGGTTACGCTCCAGCAAGCCGCGAGCTAACCCTCCCGAATGCTGGGGATGGTGTGACCGTGGAGGTGGTGCTCCGCCGCACCGTGCTATCGCTCCCGGGCTTTCAGGTGACAGCGACACCGACCGGCGGCGATGTTCGAGCGGTGACGCAGGGAACCACCCAGCTCAGCGGGAAGGCACTCGAGCGGGAGATGGCGGGCACGATCGCCCAGACGCTGAAGTTTCAGCCCGGAATCGCGGTGCGCTCCATGGGCCCCGCTGCCTCAGCCCCGATCATCCGCGGGCTCACTGGTGACCGGGTACTGGTCCTTCAAGACGGACAGCGCACGGCCGACCTCGCAGGCTCGGCGGACGACCATGGCGTCACCATCGACCCGCTGACGGCGCAGCGGGTGGAAGTCGTGCGTGGTCCCGCCACCCTGCTCTATGGCAACAACGCCCTGGGCGGCGTCGTGAACGTAATCTCGGGGGATCTGCCCACGCATGTGACGCCCCGGAGCGAATGGGCGCTGTCCGTACAGTCGGAGTCGGCGCACCCCGGCGGCTCGGCCGCCCTACGAGCCAGCCTACCGGTGGCGGACAATTGGACGATCAGCGCCCGGGCCGGCGGGCGGAATACGGATGACGTGCGCATTCCAAACAATCCTGTTTTGGGCGATCGCCTGGACAACACTCAGTCGCGGAGCTGGAATGGGTCCGTGGGCGTGGGACACGTCGGGGATCGGCTGGTTGCCGGCGCCGCCCTCAAGGCGTACGACTTCTCGTACGGCCTTCCGGTCCCGCCGGGGAGCGATCCCGTGAGCCTGGCGGGTCGGCGGTATGAGGCTACGGGGCGGGCGGAGTTCACGCTGAGTTCTGGTCGCTTCCCCTCGCTCCGCATGGACGTGACCGGACAGGACTACGTCCACGACGAGCTGGACGGCATGGGAGCGGTCCAGCAGACGTTCGCGCTGGATACCCGGACGGCGAACCTGCTCCTGCGACAGGGCAGGATCGGTCCATTCTCGGAAGGCGCCTGGGGCGCGTCGGGGCTCTTCAAGCAGTACGCGGCCACCGGCCCCGCCGCACTCACGCCGGCGGCCGACTCCCGAGGTGTTGGAGTCTTCGGGTTTCAGGAGATCGCGTTCGGAGATGGTGGTCCGGCGCTGCAACTGGGCGGCCGATTCGACGACTACGGCGTCGCCTCGAAGAAC
>DASYVY010000129.1:0-2267 GCA_035936535.1 Thermomicrobiales bacterium
TACAGGGTGTCCGGAACCGCCTCCCAGGAAACCATGGGCCCCATCACCTCGAACACGATGACTGGCGAACCCGTTGGCCTCGAGCTCTGGATCGACGCAGCAAACTGGAACCTCCATCGCGTGGTCGTGACAGAGCCGGAAAGCTCCGGCAAGGATGAACCAGCCACATGGACGATGAACCTTTCCAACCACGACGAACAGGTGCCGATTGAGCCACCGATCTGACAGCGACATTCCGGATCACCACCCCGGGCAGGTGATCATGTCTCGCGGCATGATCGCGGGTCTCGTCTGTGTCCTGCTCGGTGCCATCGATCTCACCGTGATTGCGGCGATCCTTCCGCGCATCATCCCGGACCTCGGCGTCAATACCGCGGATATCGATCGCTATATCTGGACGGTCAGTGGCTATCTCGTCGCCTACATCGTTGCGATTCCGCTCTTCGGTCGTTTATCCGACATCGTCGGCCGCCAGCGTACCTTTATCATCTGCCTGATCCTGTTCCTCATCGGCTCCGTGCTCTGCGCGCTCGCGGAAGGACTTAGCGATCTGGTGATAGGCCGAACCGTTCAGGGGTTCGGCGGTGGCGGCATCCTGCCAGTCACGATCGCCCTCGCTGGTGACACCCTGAGCCGCCGCCAGCAACTCGCGGGGATCGGGATCGTTGGTGCCGCGGAGACGATCGGGTGGATGCTGGGCCCCGTCTATGGCGCGACCGTCGTTGGGGTGGTTCCCGTTGCGGATGAGGCTTGGCGCTGGGTGTTCTGGCTCAACGTGCCCCTTCTTCTCGGTGCCCTGGCTCTGGTCCGCCGCAGCTTTCCCAACGACCGAACAGCCTTTCAGTTCCGGCATCTTGGCCGGCTTGATGCGATCGGCGGCGTCTTGCTTGCCCTGGGTCTCGCGGCTGTGAACCTTGCCCTGGCGTCCAGCGGGGAGTCAGGCGCGGCGACCCAAAACGGCCTCCGAGCCCTCGGGGGAAACCCGAACCCACTCGCCGCGCAAACGCCGTGGTTGCTCACTCTTGCCGGTGTCACGCTGGTGGGGTTCGCGATATGGACCAGGCGTGCGCCCTTTCCGCTACTTCCACTGAGCATGTTGCGTACGCGCCAAGGCATAGCCGTGATCAGCGCGAACTTCCTGATCGGAGCGGTGCTGATGATCGCGATGGTGAACATTCCGGTGTTCATCGCACTGCTGTCCGACCTCGATTCCGCCACCAGCAGGACAGCGGTGCTGCTCGCGCCGTTCACCATTGCCATCGCGGCCACGTCGCTGGCCGTGGAGCGCATCTCCAGACGGCTCGGCGATCGCATTGCGGCCCTCACCGGCGTCGCCCTCACCACCGCAGGGTGCGTCCTGTTGTACGTCCTGATCGATGAATCGCGAGTATGGGCGCTCGTCCCAGGCCTGGTCGTCGCGGGAATAGGCATCGGCACCGTGCTGCCGCCACTTGGGACCATCCCCGTCGCGTCAGCACCGGTCGAGGATCGCGGCGCGGCGGCGTCGACGGCCCTGATGTTCCGGCTTCTTGGAATGACGCTCGGAGCATCCGCACTGACTGCGCTCGGGGTCCGCCGCCTGCAGGCCCTTACCGGCCGGATCGACCCGATCGTCCGGGGTGCGGATGAAACGACCGCGTCCTACCTGGAACGCCAGCGGCAGTTCATCGAGGAGCACGCCGTGCCACTATCGGTGCAGGTCATCCAGGAGACGTTCCTGGTCGCGGCCTTCATCGCCGCCATGGCGATCCTGCCCCTCTGGGTCATTGGGCACTACCGCAACATTGGCCACAATGACGCGACTCCGGTCCTACATGGCTGAACCAATGGCATTCCGGAGACTGTCCATATTCTCCTGAATCGTTCCGCGGCCGTTGAGGATTGCGGTCCCGGCGACGACCGACGTGGCTCCGGCCCGAACGGCGGGCACGATCGTCTCCGCATTGATACCGCCATCGATTTGGATCCGGCAGTCAAGGCTGTCGACTTGGATCAGGGTGTGCAGACGTGCGATCTTCGCTGTCATCTCGGGGATGAAGGATTGACCGCCAAAGCCGGGGTTCACCGTCATCACCAGAACTTGCCGGACGAACGGCAACAGCGGCTCGATCGAGGACACGGGTGTTGACGGGTTCAGTGCCACACCCGCCGTCTTTCCGCGGCTGGAGACTGCTTCAGCGACCCGGTGAAGGTGAGGACTGGCCTCGGCGTGGAAGGTGATGCTGTCCGCTCCCGCATCAACGAACGCGTCCACCCACCGCTCAGGC
>DASYVY010000130.1:0-4589 GCA_035936535.1 Thermomicrobiales bacterium
TTCCTTGGCAGGTCGTGACAATAACGTCACGGCGTGGAAAGGCGGCCATGTCCCAGTGGTTGGGACCTCGGTCTGAATGGCGGCCCCACTCCCGGAACAGGAGTTGTGTCGAGTTGCCGCTGCGCTGCTAGGTATCCGAAAAGCCCATCGGGACCATCTGCAAAGGTGTCCCCGCCAAAGGAGTTCTCCATGTGTGCTGAACCCGCACCCGCTCTCGACATGGACAAGGTCTATGCCTTCGCCTTCAAGGTCATCGGTGATGTCACTGCCAGTCAGATGGACATTCTCAATGTCATCGCGGATCGCCTTGGTCTCTTCAATCACTTGGCCGGGGCCGGGTCATCTACCAGCGATGAGTTCGCCGAACGTGCCGGCATCAATGAGCGCTACGCTCGTGAGTGGTTGTCGGCCATGGCGTGCCACGGCTACGTCAATTACGACGACAGCTCCAAGCGATTCGCTCTATCGCCAGAGATGGCTTTCTGCCTGGTTGACCAGGACAGCCCTTTCTACCTGGGCAGCATGTTCAGCATGGCCCCGACCATGTGGTCCAACATCGACCTCCTGACCGATGCGTTTCGCCACGGTGGCGGTGTGCCGCAGGAGCGCTTCGGGACCGAGTTCTGGTGCGGATTCGAGCGGTTCACCCGCCCGGCCTTTCGCAACAACCTGGTTCAGGACTGGATCCCGGCAATGCCAGAGGTCGACACCAAGCTGCGCGCCGGCGGGACGGTTGCGGACGTCGGCTGTGGCAACGGTCAGGCGCTCCTCTTCTTGGCCAAAGGGTATCCCAACGCCCAACTGGTCGGTTTCGACAACTACGCCCCGGCGATCGACGCCGCCAACGCCAACGCCCATGAGGCCGGGTTGGGTGACCGGGTTCGCTACGAAGTCTGCGACGTGACCGAAGGCATCCCCGGCACCTACGACCTGATCACCAGTTTCGACGTCGTCCACGATATGCCACACCCGCGCCCGGCAATGCGCGAGATCAGGAAGGCGCTCAATCCCGGCGGAACGTACTTCGTGCTGGAGTTCAATTTCTCTGGCGACCTGCAGCACAACATCGATCACCCGCTCGGCATCGGCGCCTTCGGATACTCGGCAAGTACCAATTACTGCATGACCCAGGCGTTGGCGGTCGGTGGTGAGGGAACAGGGACCTGCATGGGTGAGGAGAAAGCGCGAGAATTGGCAACTGAGGCCGGTCTCACTCAGTTCCGCCGGATCGACTTTCCCAACAATCCCTTCAACGTTTTCTACGAGATCCGCGCCTGAGGCAGCACGCTGTCCAGTGCCAACGCCTCCGTCACCGACAGGCACCGGACAACTTGTTCGCCTATGCAGCCTATGAGATGGAGATGAACGGCGAGGATCTGCTGTCTCAGCCTGGCTATCCGCTTCGGCCGGTAGCGCCGGGCTGCTCTGACGCACGACGAGGTCACCGTTCGCGAGGAGGAGCGAAGCAGGGCGTTACGTGTTCCACATCCTGACAAGCTGGGCTTTGGCTCCCGCGCCGTCGCGCTTCGGCACTACGACTGGTCAACCAGCATCGCGATGTGGGAGCGCACAAACGGGATGGCCCTTAAGAGCGAGTTGCAAATTCCACTTATCTAGCCCTGCGAACGCGTTCCTCCACGGCCGGGGCCCTAAGAGCGCCGAATGGCGGTTGACTCCGGCTGCGGCGATGCAAACGTGTCACCATCGGCCACCACGCTGACTGGTCCCGCTGACGAAAGGGGGAATTCATGGCCCATCCGCAGATTGAGGTTGGGATGTACGTTGTCGCCAAGGCTCCGCTCGGCGGGGTCGAGGCACTCGTTGGGGCCGCGCAGGGTCAGCAGTACGACTCCGTGTTCATCTGGGACCACCTCCAAGACTTCTTCCCCTCGGCGATTTGGGATGAGGACTTCGCTTGGTTCGCCGCCGAGAGCGCATCGCCCCACGAGTGGTTCGAGTTCCAGACGCTGTTGGGCTACCTGGCCGCCAAGTTCCCTGGCGTGCGGCTCGGGATCGGGGTCACCGAGCCGTTCCGTCGTCATCCGGCCATCCTCGCCCAGGCGGCACTCACCCTGGCGCACTTGAGCCAGCGCCCGCCGATCCTCGGCCTCGGCGCCGGTGAGCGGCTTGGCACAGAGCCGTACGGTCTCGACTTCTCGCGCACCGTCGGTCGGCTGGAGGAGGCGCTCCAGATCATCCGACGTTGCCTCGACGCCCGCGGACCGTTCGACTTCGAGGGCGAGCACTTCCGGCTGCGGGGGGCCGTGGTCGACGTGCCCGTGCCCGACGGCCGGAAACCCGAGGTCTGGGTCGCGGCGCATGGCCCCCGCATGCTGCGGCTGACCGGGCAGTACGGGGACGGCTGGTACCCGGTGTTCGTGGCCTCGCCCGAGGACTATGCGGGCCGGCTGGAGGTGATCCGCGCCGCCGCCCGGGATGCGGGCCGTGACCCGGACGCGATCACTCCGGCCATGCACCCGGTGGTCGTCGTCGCCCCCACCGAGGAGGAGGCCCGGGCGATGCTCGATACCAAACCGATCCGCTTCTTCGGCCTGCTGCTGCCGGACGCGATCTGGCAGCTCTTCGGGCTGCGGCACCCGCTCGGGGAGGACTTCCGGGGCTACTTGGACATCCTCCCGGAAACGTACGACCGGCAGACGGTCGAAGCGGCGATCGCCGCTGTGCCTCGGGGGATGATGGAAGGACTGTTGTGGGGCACCCCCGAGCAGGTGGTGGCCAAGGTGCGGGCCTTCGGCGAGGCCGGTCTGCGCCACGTCGTGCCGCTGGTGGCTTCCGCAGCGGTATCGCCGGAGGCGGCCGGGTACAGCATGGAGGCAATGGCCGGGGTCGCCCAGGCGCTGCGCAGTGGCGAGTGACCGTCGCGCGTTGGTGCTGCGATCGGGGGGCGTTCATGGCGCCACCACAATGGAAGAAAGCCACCTTGCACGGTCCTGGAGGTCCGCGTCCGTTTCAGGAATGCCAAGCCAGGAGGGGAACGGCGGGCCGGTCAGTTCTCGCAACCCGTACATAGACGATGCCCGCAGTGCGTCCCTGTCATTCTGGATGTCACTGACGTCTTCCTCGATGTGCTGGCGTGCCGCCCAGGAGCGGTCCCGTCTTTCGATGACCCACCGGGGAGCCGCATCGAGCCGAAGTCGGACACTCGCCTCGTCCAGACCGCTTATCCGGTTCAGGGCGTCCACCAGCTCGCCCTTCCCATAGGCGATCGCGGTTTGCTCAAACCGGGTGCCGAACCGGCCGAGCGAGTTGTCTCGCTCTCCCCACTCTTCCATGCGATGGATCTGGTGCCATTGGATCGCCTTCAGGAATGAGGCGAAGGCGAGGTCCCGTCCGCTGTGCTCCGAGATGAATGTCGATCTCACGCAGGCACGCCTCGGCTGCTTCGGCGCTGCGTGCGAGCCTCGCGGCGACAACATTCGGATCGAACCGGTAATGGGTGAACCGGCGGACAAGTGCGGTCGCCAAGCCATCGGTTTCGAAGACAGCGCGGCTCCCGTACCCCTTGTCGATGCTGTGATACCAGCGCTCGTCGTCCAGCATGGTGACCGGATCCGGCTCTCCACGCGCGAACGCCCGCGCGAGCTCGCCGGTCGTGAACCGGAGGCGACCGATGTCGAGCCCGGTTCGCCACCCCTGCCTCGACCATTCGTCGAGGAGCTTCAGGCGGCACGACTCGACCTCCGCGGCCGCCCTGTCGTATGTATCGTCGCGATAGATGGGAAGGAGGTCGATGTCGGAGAGCGGCCATGGCTGCCCGCCACCAAGGCTCCCGGCAAGGATCAACCCGTCGACACCATCGATCGCGCTGATGCGGTCGACAGCTTCACTGACCCGGGCATCGAGAATCGCCCGCCAATCGGCGAGGAAGGCCGCGAACGCCGCGTCATCGTTGTAGCTGGCGAGAAGTTCCCGCATCGTGCTCGCTGGTCCTGATTAGGGAGATCGCCGTTATCGGTGCGGCGATCGTGCCATGTATGCTAACGACCTGTATGCAGTGTCGTCCTGAGAAGGCTGCCGCTTGGCTTCCGCTTCACCCTCATCCTCCATCCAACCCACCGAGAAGCAACGCTCTGGCCGTCGCACCCTTATGCGGATGCTCGCGGCAGCGCTGGTCCTGCGGGTCGTACTGGGGTCATTCATCGACGCGTCAGGATTCGATACTGACCTTATGCAGTCGTGGACACGGACCCTGCTGAGCGCTCCCCTGAGCGAGTTCTACGCGGTCGCGGAGGGGCCGGATCACCTGCCGGGCGACCTCTGGTTCCTGTGGGCGATCGGCCATGGGCTGGGGCTGTTCGGGTTCGAGAATGCGCCGCGCGGGCAGTTTGTCGCGTTGATGAAGCTGGTGCCGGCGGTTGCCGACACCGTGATCGCCTGGGAGCTGTTCGTGCTCGTGCGGTGGTTCGCGACATCGCGGGTGGCGCTGACCGTCGCGATGGCCTTCGCGTTCAACCCGGGCGCGATCTTCCTGACATCGATCTGGGGACAGTGGGACTCGCTGTCGATGGCGATGCTGCTGGGCGGGCTGCTCGTCATTCTGAAAACCACGTCATCGCTTGGTGTAGATG
>DASYVY010000131.1:0-13825 GCA_035936535.1 Thermomicrobiales bacterium
TGGCAGCTACTACTTTGTGCTGCCCGAGGGAAGGATTCATGGCTGGGACGGTGGGGCCGTGCCGCTTGCCCCGGATCTCCTGGGTCTGGATGTGAACCGGAATTTTCCGCTTGACTGGGCACCGCACTGGGAGCAGGCGGGTTCGGGAGCCTATCCGCTTTCCGAGCCCGAAACGCGGGCGCTGGCGGACTTTCTGCTCGCACACCGCAATATCCACGGATCCCAGCACTTCCACACATGGTCGGCGGCGATCCTTCGGCCCTCCGCGAGACACGCCGACGAGGACCTCCCCAAACCCGATCTCGATGTCTTCAAGGCCATCGGGGCACTGGGAACGGAAGAGACGGGATACCCATGCATCTCCATCTTCCACGACTTCGCCTACGACAAGAAACAGCCGATCCGCGGTGTCGCGATGGACTGGGTCTACGAGCAGACAGGCGCGTTCCCGTTCTCGACGGAGCTGTGGAGCCTTCCCCGGAAAGCCGGGGTGGAGGTGACCGATTTCATCGAGTTCATGCGGCACCGGGACGACTCCGCGGATGTGGCGATGCTGAAGGTCCTCGACGACCACGTCGATGGCGCCGGATACAAGATCTGGGAACCGTTTGAGCACCCGCAGTTGGGACCAGTCGAGATCGGCGGTTGGGATTACACCTTCACCTGGCAGAACCCGCCCGGACCGTTGCTTGAAGAGGTGACGTCGGGTAACGCCCGATTCGTGCTCCGGGCGATGGGAACGGCACCGCGCATCTCGATCGAGCAGCCGGCCGCCGAGCGACTCGGTAATGGCTTGTACAAGGTTGCGGTGATCGTGCAGAACACCGGGTTCCTGGCCACCAACGTCAGCGAGAAGGCCAAGGCCGCCGGGATCGCCAAACCGGTAAAGGCGGAGATCACGCTTGCCAATGGCGAGCTGGTGTCCGGAAAGCAGGAGCAGGACCTCGGCCACCTCGAAGGGCGTGCCTCGCAATATGAGGCCATGCGATACATGGCGGGATACGGAAACACGAGCCGCGCACGAGCGGAATGGATTGTCCGCCAGGAAGCAGGATCGACGGTAACCGTGCATGCCCGATCGACCAAGGCGGGATCGCAATCGGTCGATATCGACCTGCCCCCGGAATCCGATGGAGCAGGATGAGCCATGGACCTAACGCGACATCGCGCCACCGAAGACCGCTTTCTCGGGTGCCTGTTGGGAATGGCGATCGGCGACGCGCTTGGGCGATCCGTGCGCGGCATGACCGCGGACGCGATCTCAAGAGAGCATGGGGAGATCCGAGGGTACATCGCGGACGCGGATACAACCTCCGATCAGCCACCAGGTGAAATCAGCGACAAGAGCGAGGTCGTGCTGGCGTTGGTGGAATCCTTGACCACCAACGACGGGCTGGTCGATCCGGTGAACATCAACGCGCGCTTGTCCTTTTTGGTTCGGGGGCCTTCCCGCGCCATGATGTCCGAGGCCGTCATCGCGGGAGTCGAGGCGGCGATCGACACCGACGGTCTTGTCGACGCGGACCGGTCCGATGTTCCGGAACTCGCGGTCGCGCTGCGCGGGGTGCCGGTGGGCCTCATGCACGCGGTCGGGGCGTATGACGCCGCAATGCTGGCTCGGGAGTCGGCGGAAGTGTCGCGACTGAGCCATGGCGGACCAGCCCAGCGCGACCTGACCGCGTCCGTGGCCCGGGCGGTATGCGCGGCGGCACGATTCGGCGGCGAGGTGGACTTGTGGGACGAGGTGCTGGGCCGGGAGCCGGGCGAGGCTCAGGTGGCGGACATTGTCGCTGCTGTTCGGGAAGCCACGCGATACGAGGACACCGTCCTCGATCACGTCGCCAAAGGTGGAGAAACCGACGCACAAGGTGCGCTGGCGGGGGCGATCGCGGGCGCGCGATTCGGGGCGAGCGGCATCCCGCAGGGTCTGATCGACGGTCTCGACGCGAGAATCTACGTTTCGCTGGCGGCGCCGTGGTTTTACCGGACGGCAATGCGACGGGCGGGCACCGTGATCGACCTCAGGCTGATCCAGTAGGCCGAGGGGCCACCGCTGTAGCACTCGCACATGCCGGGTGCCGCGTCACCACGGACAGCGGTATTCGACGGGTATACTGAAGGGGAATGAGACTCGGCGAGTCCACAGGCGTCGCCGGGCTTCGATACGCGCATCGCAACGCAGAGAATGGTGGGTTCCGTTCCCTGCATCACTCGACAAGCAAGTTGGGCCATGGCTGACAAACGCGACTACTATGAAGTGCTTGGCGTCTCACGAACCGCGACCGAGCAGGAAATCAAACGATCCTATCGTACCCTTGCACGCAAATATCATCCCGATGTAAACAAGGATCCCGAGGCCGAGGACCGTTTCAAGGAACTCAACGAAGCGCAGGAAGTGCTGTCCAATCCGGACAGACGCGCGGCTTATGATCGGTACGGGCATGCGGGCGTCAACGGGGGACCGGGCGGTGGAGACCCGTTCGGGTTTGGCGGATCGCCATTCACTGACATCTTCGAGACATTCTTCGGCGCCGCGCAGGCAGGGTCGTCCCGCCGGAGCGCGGCCCCGCCACGCGGCCAGGATATCCAGATCTCGGTCGAGCTGACGTTCGAAGAAGCGATTTTCGGCACCGAGAAGGATGTCGAAGTCGACCGGCTCGAAACCTGTGAAGCCTGCAACGGTACCCGCATGAAGGACGGCAAGACGCCGCCGACCTGCACGACCTGCAACGGCACCGGAGAGGTGCGCCGGATTCAGCAGACCATTCTGGGACAGTTCATGACCTCCGGCCCATGTGCCACTTGCCACGGCGAAGGGGTCATGATCACGGATCCATGTGAGGTCTGCCGGGGTCGGGGGCGGACGCGCCACTACCGGACGATCGCCGTTACGATTCCTGCCGGCGTCGACGATAACGCGACGCTCCGGCTGTCCGGTCAGGGGGAAGACGGTCCCGCCAACGGGGTTCCGGGCAACCTGTATGTGAAGGTCCGGGTCCAGCCGCACACGTATTACGAGCGGCACGGAAAATCGATCACCAGCCAGGTCGGGATCAACATTGCCCAGGCTGCGCTCGGCGACGAGATCGAGATCGACACGGTGGATGGGCCGGTCGTGTTCCGGATTCCACCGGGCACGCAATCCGGGCAGCAGTTCCGGCTCAAGGGCAAGGGCGTGCCGGACATCCGGGGCGGGGAGCGCGGCGATCAGTTGGTGACGATCCAGGTCGTTGTGCCGAAGAAGCTCTCGGACGATCAGCGGGACCTGTTCGAGCGGCTAGCGAAGAGCCTTGGCAAAGAAGTCACGCATCAACCCAACAATCGAAGCTTTTTCGACCGCGTCAAGGATGCGCTGGGAGTGGACTAGCCGTGCTGGATCTACCCGGATCCGTACGTCGATGGAAAGCCGCGACGGGTGATCCCGCAAGGCACGCCCGAAACGGGTGCATGACGAGCATTCCGGGCCCATGTGTAGTACAGTCTTGTGCAATTGAGCCTTCGGGGTTTGGTGAGGTTGTCGAGCTATGACGACCAAGTCCTGACCGGCGGTACAGCCCGCAAGCGCACGTGGGAGCACGAGCGCACGATCCGGTGGAACTCCGGGGCCGACGGTAAAGTCCGGATGGGAGAAGGCGTTCGGTAGTCGTCCAGCATGCTGGTCGGCTGCCGCCGCTCCGCAAGAATCCACACCCGTGGGCCTCCGGTCCCGGGTGTTTTCGTGCGCCCGGGAAACAATCGGGGGCACTTGGTGAGGACAACGGAGCCGTTGCTGGTCATCGCCGCCCGTCCGGGCGTCGCCGACCGGCAGGGGCAGGTTGTCATCGGGAAGTGCCCGCCAGGGCATTGATGGCCAGTATCGTTTTCCGCAGGGTGATCCACGTCGTGGTCACCGTAGCGGCCGCTTCCACCTCGATCTTCGTGCTGATCCAGCTCTCGGGCGATCCGACAGATGGCTTTCTCGCCCCCGGTTCCTCGCAGGAGGTGCGGGACGCCGTCCGGCTTCGGCTTGGACTGGACCGGCCGCTCGCCGAGCAGTACGTCAGATTCCTGGGCAACGCCCTTACCGGTGACTTCGGCGAATCATGGCGGGATCGGCAGCCAGCGCTCAGCGCCGTTCTGGACCGTCTTCCCGCCACGCTCCTGCTGGGCGGGACCGCCGGGGTAATCGCGATCGTCGGCGGTGGGGTGCTGGGAACGATCTCCGCGATGCTGCGTCCCGGCGTGCTTCGGGTCGTGGTCCGCGTCTTTGCCATGACGGGCCAGGCCGTCCCTGCGTTCTGGCTGGGAACGATCGGGATCGTGCTGTTTGCGGTTCGGCTGGGGTGGCTTCCGTCCTCCGGCAACAATGGGGCGCTCGCACTTGTGCTCCCAGCGCTGACGCTGGCGGCTCAGCCCGGCTCCATGATTGCGCGGCTCCTTCAGAGCGCACTCCTGGACGTCCGGAGCACATCGTATGTCACCGTGGCCCATGGCAAGGGGCTCTCGCGTCGGAGGGTCTGGCTGCGCCACATGCTTCCCAATGCGGTGATTCCGGCGCTCGCCTACATCGGCCTGCAGGCGAGCCTGCTCGTCGGTGGGGCGATCGTGATCGAGACCGTGTTCGCCTATCCGGGGGTGGGAAGACTCGCCCTGCAGGCGACGACCGATCGCGATGTGCCAGTGATCCACGCCTTCGTGATCGTGACGGTGATCCTTGTCTCCGCAATCAATATCGCCGTCGACCTGATCGCCGTCGCGCTCGATCCCCGGCAACGGTCGGGGTTGTCGCTCTCGGTGTCACATGGCTGATCCACAGGCGCTGTCCGCACCGCTGCCGCGCGACCGTTCCCAGCGGTCATCGACACCCGCCGTAGCCGGACGCCGGTCACGCGGATCCCTCGCGGGCGGGATGTCGGTGCTGGCGCTTCTTCCCGTTACCGCCTTCGTGCTGGCGGCGCTAGTCGGTCCGTGGCTAGGTCGCGATCCGCAGTCTCAGGACCTCCTGAATCGGCTCGCTCCTCCGGTCTGGATCGGCGGATCGTGGGATGCGCCACTTGGAACCGACGGTTTGGGGCGGGACATTCTGGCGAGGGTGGTGCATGGAGCACGGCTGTCGTTGCTGATCGGCCTGATCGCGGCAGGCAGTTCGGCGCTTCTCGGCACGACCGTCGGTCTCGTCGCTGGCGCCAGCAGGGGCATCGTCGACGCCGGGCTCACCACGACCGTCGAAGTATTGCTGTCGGTCCCGACCATTGTCGTCGGTATCGTGCTGACCGCGACGGTCGGGCAAAGTCTTCCTAACCTGCTGCTCATCCTGACGCTGTTCGGCTGGATCTCCTATGCGCGGATTTTGCGCCTGCAAAGCCGCCAGCTGCTCGCTTCGGACTTCGTGCGGGCGTCATTCGCTATCGGAGGCGCCAAGTGGTGGGTGATGCGTCATCACCTTCTGCCGAACGTCACGCCGGTGCTCATCGTACTGCTCTGCCAGCAGATCGCCGCAGTCATGCTCTGGGAGGCATCCCTGACCTACCTCGGTGTGGGGCTCCCGGTCGATCGGGTCTCGCTCGGAGGAATGATCCGGGATGGGCAGGTCGCCATCTTCAGCGGCTGGTGGGTGAGTGTGCTTCCCGGAACGATGATCGTCCTGGCCGTGGTGGGATTCAACCTGCTGGCCGATTGGTTGCAGGAACGGCTCGATCCCGCCCGGAGGCATGGCGTCATGACCGGCTGAACATGTGCAATGCAAGGCGGCGTTCCGCCGAACTCAAATATCCTGCATCTCATCCAAGGAGTATCACGTGCAACGATTGCCAACGCTTTCCAGGAGGGCCTTCATCCATGGGCTTGGCCTGGCCGGCATCACCGGATCAGGGGCTCTGGATCCCTATCTCTCACCTGAGCCGATCCATGCCATTGGAGCCGCAGCCCAGCTTCCCGGCGAGGTCGTGATCGACGTGACGGGCGGACCAGACAACCTGGACCCCGCGTTGACGAGATCGAGCCGCGACTGGTCGATCCTCCACTCGATCTACGACGCCCTGGTGCAGATCGGACCGGAAGGGCAACTGGTCCCGCTCGCAGCGGAGCGATTCGATGTGCTCGATGACCGCACGTACGATGTCGCGCTCCGTCCGGGGCTTCTGTTTCACGATGGGACTCCAGTCACCAGTCAAGCGATCTCACGGTCGATCTCGCACGTCCAACAGTCGGAGGGGCCAGCGGCACGGAACTTCGCTATCGTGACGAACGTGGAACTGATCGACGACCTGACGGCGCGGATTGTGACGGGCGAGCCCGCACCCTGGTTGCCGTCGCAGCTCGCCGTCTGGGCGGTGCTGTTTGCCGAACGCATGACACCCGATGGTTTCCAGAAAGCACCGGTAGGCTCCGGCCCGTTCCGGTTTGAGTCCCACGAGGCTGGTAATGAGGTCGTCCTGGTTCGCAACCCGGACTACACCTGGGGCAGTCCCAAAGGCTCGGCGCTGGCGGAGCGGGTCCGCTTCCGGGTGGTTCCTGATCCAGCGACCAGGGTGGCCGATCTGGCCACCGGCACGGCGAACCTAATCGTGAACGTGCCGGAGGAACAACGGGAAGAGGTCCAGGCAGGCGGCGGCAGTATCGAGGAAGCGGCCATTCTCGGCAGCCTGTTCCTGCGTATCGCGACTGACGTTCCCCCATTTGACGACCCGAGGGTTACCAGGGCGATCAACCACGCCGTCGATGTCGCCACGATCGCTGTCTCCCTGGCCGGCGCCGAGTCGAGGAGGCTCGCGTCGCTGTACCCGGACGCGCGTTCGATTGGCTTCGACCCGGAGCTGGCGCCTTTTGCTTTCGATCCCACCTCCGCCAGGGCGCTCCTTGCGGAAGCAGGATATCCGGATGGCTTCGATGTGCGACTCGAGTATGTCGCCGGGGAGCGAGCTGACATCTTGCAGGCGATCGCCGCCAACCTCGGCGAGATCGGCATCAGCGTCGCCATCGAAAGCGTTGACCTCGCCACCTTCAACGGGACCTGGACCGCCCCCGATTCCGCTCCGCTTCGGCTTGTCTCCTGGCGACCGATCCACGATCCGCACACGCTGCTCAGCCTGATGTTTGCGAGCACGGGACCGTTGAGCCGTCACCAGGATCCGCGAGCTGATCAGTTGATCGCTTCCGCAGCGAGCGAGTCGGATCCTGAGCGACGCGCCGGGCTCTACCGGGAGTTGGGGAGGCAGTTTCAGCAGGTTCCACCGGCGCTCTTTCTTTGGAACCTGACTTCGGTGTACGGAGTGAGGGACTTCGGGGCTGGCTGGTCTCCCCGGGGCGACGACTATGTGATTCCTACCAGCACAGAGGAGAAGTCATGACCAGGACACGGCCCTTCCCGCCCAGCCGGGCGATCTCACGACGTTCGCTGATGACGGCGGTATCCGCGGCGGGTGCCGGCATACTCCTGACGAGTTCGGGAAACGCCACCACAGCACGAAGCGGGAGAGCTTTTCGCCAGGAGGAACTCCTCGAAGAGGTGGTGATCGACCTCTCGGGCACGCCGGAGTCGATCGACCCGGCCTTGGCGTATTCGCCCCGCGATTGGTCGGTCGTCCACTCGATCTATGACGCATTGATCACTTTCGACGTCAACGGCCAGCTCGTCCCGCTTGCGGCGGAAACGTTCACGTCCTTCGACGATCGCACATTCGAAGTGGTGCTGCGATCCGGCCTCCGGTTCCATGACGGTTCTCCTGTCGACTCGGCGTCGATCTCCCGCTCGGTGGGGTATCTCCAGGGGTCGGACTCGTTCGCTGTTGACCTGTTCCGCACCATCACCGGCGTTGACGAAATCGATGCGCGGACTGCCCGCATCGTCTGCAGTGAGCCGTCTCCATGGCTACCGGCCCAGATGGCGGTGTGGCTGCTGCTGGTGCCGGACGGATTCACCGCCGAGCAGGCTGCCACGGCGCCGGTCGGCTCCGGTCCGTTCGAATTTGTCTCCTATTCACCGGGGGACCGGGTCGTCCTGAAGCGGAACGAGGCGTACACCTGGGAGAGCCCCAAGGGACAGCCGATCGCCCAGACGGCGACGTTTCGCTTCGTTCCGGAGTCGAGCACCCGGATAGCCGACCTATCCTCCGGTGCGGCGCAGATCGTGACCCAGTTGCCACCGGACCAGCTGGCCGTGGTCGAGGCGTCCGGGCAGATTGCCATCGACGCCCCGATCGTTGGCTCCGCCTGGATCAGGATCGCAACGGACGTCGAGCCGTTCAATGACGCCCGGGTGCGGCGTGCGCTCAATCACGCGATTGACGTCAGCGCGATTGCGGCATCGCTGGTGTCAGGTGACACACGGCGGCTCGCCATGCTCTATCCCGATGAACGGGCCCTCGGATTCAACCCTGAATTGCAGCCGTACGAGTACGATCCGGAACTGGCCCGTTCACTGCTCGGAGAAGCGGGAATCGATGACGGGCTCAGCGTCGGGCTGGAGATCACGTCGACCTCTCGCGCCGATATTGCCGAAGCGATCGCGGCCCAGCTGGGTGAGGTCGGGCTCGAGGTGGACATCATCACGGCAGACGATGCGACGTTCAACGCAGGGTGGGGTGATCCTGCCCGTCCGCCGCTACGAATGTCGACGTGGGTGCCACTGTATGATCCGCACACGCTGCTGAGCCTGGTGTTTGCCAGCGAGGGATTCCTGTCGCGCTACGAGAATCCCGAGGTGGACGCGCTCATCAAGCGAGGAGCGAGCCAGGCGGATCCTTCGGAGCGCAACGCGATCTACCAGGAGCTTGGGCGCATCATGCATGACGATGCGCCGGCGATCTTCCTCTGGAACCTGACTTCTGCCTATGGGGTTGCACCAAGCGTCTCGGCGTGGCAGCCACGCGGTGACGAGTATGTGATCCCGACAGTGACCAGCGAGAAGGCGGGGCACTAAATGACCGATCTCTCCGAAATGGTGCGGTCCCAGGATCTCTGGACGGTCATTCGGGAACGGTCATCGGTCCGGGCCTTCAGCACGGCTCCGATACCACCTGAAGCGATTCGCCGGGCGATCGGGGCTGCGGGCTGGGCTCCCTCACCGCACGGTACACAGCCGTGGCGATTCGCCGTGGTTGAGTCGCGGGAGGAGCGATTCCGGCTTGCGGAGGCGATGGCGGAAACGTGGCGCGACCAGCTACGCCTTGATGGTCAGGATGCGGAGATGGTTGAGCGACGACTTGTGCGAAGCAAGGAGCGCCTCGAACGCGCCCCGATCCTGGTCGTGATGTGCCTGTATCTTGGCGACACGGATAGCTATCCTGACGCGGGGAGGCAGGACGCCGAGAACATCATGGCCATCCAGAGCCTTGGCGCGGCGGCCCAGAACTTTCTGCTTGCGCTCCATGCCGCCGGGCTGGATGCCGGCTGGATGTGCGCTCCCCTGTTTTGCCCGGGCGTAGTTCGTGACTCGCTGGGGCTGGCGCCCACTTTGGAGCCACACGCGCTGTTCCCCGTCGGGCGGGCCGCCGCGCCGCCCAGGCGCCGGCCACGGAAACCGGTAGATGCGCTGATCGTTTCCTGGCGGTAGGTGGCTAGAACACCAGCCAGGCAGCGATCAGGCTCAGCGCCAGCACGAAGAGAACGACGCTCGCCACGCCGGCGCCCAATACATAGGCGATCAGCAGCCCGAGGATGAGGAGTACGACCAGCAAGACCAGGTAGTTGCGCTGGAGCGGGCTCATCCCCAATGCACCCCCGCCCGCCACCCAGGGGTCGGGAGAAGGACGAATACTGTCGCCGGCAAGGACCTGCCGGGCTTGTCGGATTCGCGTGCGCCGGTCGTCGATTTCGTCGTCGCTCACGCTTGTACCCTCTAGTGAGTGAAGAACTCTGTTGTCCGGTTGTTATCGGATGTCAGACGTCGCTGATGGGCTTGTGCTTGTCGGTCTCCATGTGTGCGATTCTCGTCCAGATCAAGACGACGGCTATCTTGACGATACCGGCCCATGCCAGCAGGACCCCGACGAGCGTGATCCACGCCGCGAGATCCAGGGCCAACGCGACCAGGACGATGAAAATGCCAACGGCGGTGAGTGCGTAGGATGCGATCGACAGGTGGCGCACAGGGAAGCTCCTTGAGCCGGCTGCGGACGAGCAGCAGCAAGCCGAAGACTCGGGTTCAGGCATGTTCTCCTGGTGAGACGGTGGCGGGAGACGGGACAACCTCCGCGGTCACGAACAGGCGTTCCGAGTCGTCGTCGAGCGGATCCATCTCGTAGGATCCGTACGTCCGCACTTCTTTGAAACCCGCCAGTTCGAGCATAAGCTCAAGCTCCGAACAGTGGACATACCGCAACGGGAAGCTCGTGCGTATGCGCCGCACGGTGCCGTCCGTCCCTATCTGGTCATACCAGAGTAGCGTGTCGATCGTCTGTGAAACGGGATGAATGTGCCGATGTGCCCATTTGTCGATCACGGAACCGTCCGCAAGTTCCCAGGACCCTTCGAGAATCGGAGCCGCGCCCAACGACGTCAGGTGATCAGGCGTGGGATTCATGAGGTCGAGAATGAGCTGGCCCTTGGGGTCGAGCGCTCGCAAGGCTGATTCCAGCGCCAGGCGTTGTGATGCAGCGGTAGGCAGGTGCATCAAGGCGTTGAGCGAGAAGATGACTAGGCCGAAGGGGCCGCCGGGTGCGGCATCCGCCTCAAGCATGGAGGCATGCATCAGCTGGATAGAACCAGTGAGATCCCGCCCGTCAATCGACTCGCGAGCCCGTTGCAGCATTGTTTCGGAGTGATCGATTCCAGTCACATCAAATCCCGCCTCGGCAAGAGCGAGCAGGATGCGACCCGACCCGCACCCCATCTCGAGGATCGGGTCGCCTACGATGTCGGCGAAACTCAGCAATAGATCGATATCGTCCCGAAAGTCGGCGTGCTCCAGATCGTAGAAGGGGGCGATGGGTGCGTATGGGTCGGAGGACATCCTGGGAGTTTCTCCGGAAGTCGGGTCAGCACAATGAACGGCGACTCGTTGACGGTGGCGTGAGCGCCCGCTCATAATCAGGGAATGGCCAAGCAGAAATCAGGCGCGGCGGCGCTCCCATCCAAAGACCGGGTGGTGACGCAGAACAGAAGAGCCTACCACGACTACTTCATCGACGAGACGCTCGAAGCGGGGATCGCGCTGACGGGTTCCGAGATCAAGTCGATCCGGGATGGCAAGGTCACGATCGGCGAATCCTACGTCCGGGTCAACAATCACGAGCTCTGGCTGATCGGCGCGAACGTAACGCCGTACAGTCATGGCGCCTACGCCAATCACGAGCCTGGGCGGCCGCGAAAACTGCTGGTGCACCGGCGGCAGATCGAGGAGCTTCAGGAGGCCACGGAGCGCAAAGGCATGACGCTGGTTCCGCTACGGATTCGCCTCCGCAACGGTCGCGCAAAGATCGATGTCGGCATTGCCCGCGGCAAGAAGCTGTACGACAAACGGCAGGCGGTCGCGGAGCGGGATGCGAAGCGTTCGATCGACCGCGCAATGCGGGAACGTGCCCGCGGGTAACTGGCCACGAAATGGTCCCGGCATCGGCTGGGTGTTGAGACCGCGTTATTGATAGCGTGCTATAATTGCTCTCGTCGATACGCAAGTACCGGCGGTTTGGGGATGTCCGGTTTCGACAGGGTCGGATGCCAGGCCATTGCACGTCGAGGTGCCCGAGGCCTCGTTAAAACGGGCAAAAATGTAGCTGCGAACCAACCACAGCTCGCCTACGCTGCCTAAGTCCCAAGACCTCTAGGCAACGCGTCCAGCCAGTCTCGCTTCGTCGGACCGGATCCTGGGCGTCACCAAGACGAAGTGCGGCGGTCAAGTCTGTTGGAGCGCGGCCGCTCAAGATAGTCCAACTCACCAATGATCAATCCTGTCGGTGGGAGTGATCAACGGCAGATAAAACATCGACTAAACGTGTAGTAGATGTCCGGCGGATGGTTCTGGACGGGGGTTCGATTCCCCCCATCTCCACGACGGAAGGCAAGGCCCCTGAGCAATCGGGGGCCTCGCCGCGTGTTCCGCTTGGTGAAGGGCGCCGCTCCGGAAACTGGTTGCGCCGCCTTCGCCAGCCGGGGATACTGACCACATCACAGATCGTCCGCAACCGGAGAAGAGGCACGGCATGGACCGGCACCACTTGCTCGAAGAGCTTCAACGCATCGTGGGGCACGGCGCGGTGCGATACCGGCCGGCCGACCTCCTCGTCTACGAGTACGACGGCTCGGTCGATGGCGCTGTGGACACCGCTGCTCCGGCCGCGGTCGTGCTTCCGAGAACGACGGAGCAAGTGTCCGCGGTCGTGAAACTGGCCCGGCGTGCCGGGTTGCCAGTGGTTGCCCGCGGCGCGGGAACGGGACTGTCCGGCGGAGCCGTTGCCCAGGCGGGCGGAATCATCATCTCCCTGACACGGATGACCCAGGTGCTCGATGTCAACGCGATCGACCGCACCGCGCTTGTGGAGCCGGGAGTCATCAACCTGGAGTTGTCCGAGCACGTACATGGGCAAGGGTTTTTCTTCGCACCCGATCCCTCGAGTCAGAAGGCGTGCACGATCGGTGGCAATGTCGCCGAGAACTCGGGCGGTCCCCACTGCTTGAAGTATGGCGTGACCACCAACCATATTTTGGGTTTGGAGGTTGTGCTGCCAGATGGCGAAGTGATCTGGACGGACACCGCCCGCGACGGCTATGGCGGACTCGATCTGACGGCGGCGCTGGTCGGCTCCGAGGGGATGTTCGGGATCGTCACCAAGGCGCTCGTCAAGCTGACCCCCATCCCGGAAGCGACGACCGTCATGCTGGCCGCGTTCGGCTCCCTTGAGGATGCTTCGCTGGCGGTGACAAGCATCATCGCCGAGGGAAACCTGCCCGCGTCGCTGGAGATGATGGATAACCTGACGATCCAGGCCGTCGAGCCGGCCTACCATGCAGGCTATCCGATGGATGCGGCGGGCGTGCTCCTGATCGAAGTCGACGGCCCGACATCCGAAGTGGCGGCAGCGGCGGACGATATCCGGCGCCTGTGCACGACCTCGGGGGCGACGTCGTTCCGGCAAGCGGATACCCAGGCGGAGCGCGAGTTGCTCTGGAAGGGGCGGAAGATGGCACTTGCCGCGATGGGGCGCCTCGCTCCCAACTATTACCTTCATGACACCGTGGTGCCTCGATCGCGTCTGAACGAGACGCTCCATGCGGTCGGTGAGATCTCCCGCACCTTCGATTTGCAGATCGCGAACGTATTCCATGCTGGGGACGGCAACCTGCATCCGTTGATGCTGTTCGACCGCCGGCGCAAAGGTGATGTCGAGCGCATCCTGGAAGCGAGCCATGCCCTGATCAATGCGTGTATCGCCGTCGGCGGCGCACTCAGCGGGGAGCATGGGATCGGCACGGAAAAGCGGAACTACATGACGCTCGTCTTTTCCGAGAACGATCTGCGGGCGATGGCGGGACTCAAGGAGGCATTCGATCCCGAGGCGAGGTTCAACCCGGAAAAGGTGCTGCCCAAGGGATACATGTGCGGAGAGGTCCGGGCGTTGCATATCCAGGCGATGGAGCAGCGGCATGGCATCGTCCCGGTTTAGACCGGTTACGCACCTGTCCCCTGGTTCTTGCGGCATGGCGAGGACGAGCATTCAATGGGTTCCTTGACCGACCACGACCATCAGCATGGACTGGACCTCGGTGTCCAGGTCAAGCAATGGGTCCGTCCGAGGACAGCCCAGGAGCTGGGAGCTCTGCTCGCCGAATGCACAGCGCTGTCCCGCGCCGTGTTGCCGGTCGGCGGCGGCAGCAGCGTGCTCACAGGCCATGCCGTCCCAGGGTTCGA
>DASYVY010000132.1:0-3502 GCA_035936535.1 Thermomicrobiales bacterium
GGATCCGTGTTCTCGGAGCGGCAGATCTACCGCATCGATCACTACCTGGGCAAGGAGACCGTCCAGAACGTGCTTGCCTTCCGGTTCGCCAACACGCTGTTCGAGCCCGTGTGGAACCGGCAGTACGTCGACCACGTGCAGATCACGGTCGCGGAGTCGATTGGGGTCGAAGGACGTGGTGGCTACTATGAGGATTCCGGCGCCCTCAGGGACATGGTCCAGAGCCACATCCTGCAACTCCTCGCCGTGATCGCGATGGAGCCCCCGGCTCTCTTCAACGGCAACGCACTACGCGACGAAAAGGTCAAGCTCCTCCGGGCCGTCGTTCCGCCGGTTGGCGAGGAAGTCAATTCCCGGACGGTGCGTGGACAGTACGAGGCCGGGTTCGTGAGCGGGCGCGGAACAGAAGCTTACCGTGACGAGAAGGACGTTCGCCCCCAGTCTCGCACGGAAACGTACGTCGCGATGGAGCTGACGATCGATAATTGGAGATGGGCAGGCGTGCCCTTCTATCTCCGCACCGGAAAGCGGCTCCCGCGCCGCGTCACGGAAATCGCGATCGAGTTCAAGCAGGTGCCGCACTTGATGTTCCAGTCGATCGGGGACCTCGACCTGTCGCCCAACGTCATCACCATCCGGATTCAGCCGGACGAGGGAATCGCCCTCAAGTTCGCGGCCAAGGTTCCGGGCCCGACAACGCAGCTTCGACCGGTGCGCATGGACTTCCTCTACGGCTCATCCTTCGGCGAGGCTGGACCGGATGCCTACGAGCGCCTGCTTCTCGATGCGATGCTGGGAGATCCGACACTCTTCGCCCGGCGTGACGAGGTCGAAACCGCCTGGACGCTTATGCAGCCGATCCTCGATGCCTGGAGCGACCTGCCCGTGCCGGTGTACCCGTATGAGGCGGGGAGTTGGGGCCCAAGCAAGGCTGACGCCCTGATGCGGCGCGATCGACGCGAATGGCGACGGCCTTAACCCCAATGGCGTCGGTGCCGTGCGCGCCGGTGACATCGCCCACCGTGCCGGTTCCGCCCTCCAGAACTTCTTACAAGGCAGCAGCATGACCTCAGAGACCAGCATGGGACCAGTTCTCGCTACCTCGCTCCAGACGGACGTTCTTGACACCGGAGCGATCCATGACAAGCTCGTCCAGCTTTGGACGGAAGTAGAGAGGCCGGCTCCCGTCCCGGATGCTCCGGACGAGATGGTCGCGGAACCCAGCACTGGCGGCGGCGGGGTGATGCGTGCCAACACCCTCAACCTGCTGGCCGTGGCCCGGACCGACAAGGACGCCAAACTCATCAGCGATGCGGTCGCGCAGCAGCGGGATTTCCTCCCGTCGCGGACGATTATCCTCCTGACTCACGATCAGGACGATGACGATAATGTCGCGAGCGGGTTCGAAGTGCATCTCCAGTTGAAAGAGCAACACGGGGGCGACGGCCGGTCGTCTCCCCTTTTCGAGACGATCCTGATCCAGGCCAGTGCCGACAATGTCGAGAGCCTTTCCAGCCTCGTCTCCCCGCTGCTGATACCGGAGCTGCCGGACATCCTCTGGTGGCCGGGTGGAGACTTCTCGCGCAACGCGCTGTTTCTCGATCTCCAGCGCATCGTCGATCGAGTGATCGTCGACAGCGCGCAACTGGGACGCGATACCACAGGAGTCGCTTCGCTCCGGGATCTGATCGATACCGACGAAGCGAATGCCCCAATCGTGGGTGATTTCGCCTGGCTGCGCCTCGCGCCGTGGCGACAGTTGATCGCGCAGTTCTTCGATCCCGATGATGTCCAGGGCTGCCTCGCGACCATAGACGAGGTCACCATCTCCTATGCTGACGTGCGGGAGGATGGATCGTCCGGGTTCACATCCGCGTTGCTGATCGTCGGCTGGCTGGGAAGCCGGCTCGGATGGGAGATCATCGACCCGCTGGAGCGCCGGAAGTCGGGCGGCTGGTCGGCTCCACTTCGCTCGCGATCGGGCGGTCGTGGTCGCGAGATCGCCCTCCGCTTGTTGCCGGACAAGAGCCCGCAGGCACGATTCTCCCTTCGCAAGGTGCAGATCGTCTCCGGAGGGGACGCGCCCGGGATGTTCGTTATCGAGCGCACGGACGAGGATGACCTGATTACCAGCAGTGAGACGCGGACCATCCCGCGTGTAAGCCGCATGGTCTACGCAAAGCGACCCGCGAACGAGGAGATGCTGGGCAAAGAGCTTCAGCGGTTCGGCCACGACCCGATCTTCGAGGAAGCGCTGGCCTTCGCGACGATGCTGCTCCCCTGACCTGCGCACCCTGATACTCTTGCCCCCGACTGCACGCCTCAAGGGTCTGCCGGCCGCCGTTCACGACCGAATCCGCGCTGAGCTGCCATCCGGAGCGCGCATGCCGGAACCAAACCATGCAAGGGTTTGTTCCAGACAAGGAGATCACCCGCGTGTCAGAAGACAGGGACGAACGCACCGTTGACTATGGCGAGCGGGGACAGGTGATCGTCGTGCCGGACGGGGATGCATTGGCGCGGCTCGCCGCCGAGACGCTGACGTCGGTGATCGCGGAAGCGCGCGCTCAGAGCCGAAACGCCGCGATCGCGCTGTCCGGCGGTTCGACGCCGAAGAAGATGGGAGAGCTCCTGGCGCGCCCTCCCTACATCGAGCGTGTGCACTGGGATGCGGTGGAAATCTTCTGGGGCGACGAGCGGTTCGTACCTCTTTCCGATTCGGAAAGCAACGCCGGCGAGGCAATGCGCACCTTTCTCCAGAAAGTTCCCATCCCGGATGAGCGCGTTCACCCGTACGAGACAGAGCTTGGGGACCCCGACGTGGCGGCGGAACGCTATGCACGGGACCTCCGTGCGATCGTGCCCCTGAGGGATGGCATCCCGACATTCGACCTGATCCTGCTCGGCATGGGTGACGATGGACACACGGCGTCGTTGTTTCCCGGCACCGCCGCGATTCACGAGGATCAACGATTCGTCGTCGCCCACCGGGTCGAGAAGCTGGACGCGATGCGCCTGACATTGACTCCGCCGGTCATCAATGCCGCGGAACAGGTCGTGTTCCTGGTGGGCGGCAATGGCAAGGCGGGCACGCTGCATGCCGTGCTCGATGGCGAGATGGATATCGATACGTTTCCATCCCAGGTGGTCCGGCCCGTCAATGGATCATTGCTCTGGGTGGTCGACAGAGCGGCGGCCGACCGGCTCGATCGACGACCGAACGATGGATAGCGCCGAACGGCTCGCGCGCATCGGAGAGCGCGCCGCCGACGAGATCCCGGATGGTGCGGTGGTTGGCCTTGGCAGCGGATCGACGGCGGAAGCGATGGTCCGGGCGCTTGGTCAACGCGTAGTGAACGGTCTCCGCTTGTGCGGCGTAGCGACATCGTCACGGACGGCGGCGCTGGCGTCGGAATCCGGGATTGCCCTGCGCCAGCTTTCCGAGGTTGACTGGCTCGACCTTTGCATCGATGGCGCGGATGAGATCGACCCCAGGCTCAAT
>DASYVY010000133.1:0-3842 GCA_035936535.1 Thermomicrobiales bacterium
TGTCCACTCTCCGGCCACACCCGCCGGAGAGTGGACACCAAGCACTCGCCCTCGTGTCTGCTGTCATGTGGCTAGAGCCAGCCTCACCCCGCCGGCATATGATGCCAGCAAGCGTACGTCCGCATCGTACATGGTTGCCGACGCTATGACGAGCCCTTCGACGCCTGGGATGCCCGCTGCCGGATGCTGTCGACCAGATGTGGTGGGACAGATTGATAGTGATCGAACTCGGCCTTGTAGGAGCCTCGGCCCTGCGTGATCGATCGCAAGTCCATCGCATACCGCTGGATTTCCGCGGCGGGAGCAAACGCTTCAATCGCGGTGGCGCCGTCGTCGTCCGGTTCGATTCCGTTGACATGGGCGCGCTTTCCGTTGAGATCGCTCATGACATCGCCGAGAAAGGCATCCGGGACCGTCACCCGAAGCTTGGCAATGGGTTCGAGAAGCGTCGGTTGAGCGGCGGTCAACCCCCGCTTGAACGCTTCCTTTGCCGCGATCTTGAACGCCATCTCGTTGGAATCGACGTCGTGGTAGGAGCCATCCGTCAAGGTGGCCTTGACGTTGACAACGGGGTATCCGGCGAGAGGACCCGATTCGAGCGCCTCCCGGATCCCCTTCTCGACGGCCGGGAAATAGTTGCGGGGAACAGAGCCGCCGACTACCTGTTCGCGGAACTCGAACTCGCCCTCCCTCAGCGGCTCAAGCTCCAGGAACACATGGCCATACTGTCCGGCGCCTCCAGTCTGCTTCTTGTGCTTGTACTCGGCGCGGGTCGGCGCGCTGATCGTCTCCCGGTACGCCACCCGCGGCAATGTGACATCGACCTGAACGCCGCTGCGCCGGGTCATCCGATCGAGCGCGATCTGGATATGGGATTCGCCCATGCCGCTCAGGATCGTCTCGCCGGAGGCCGGATCCCGGGAAACGACCAGTGTCGGGTCTTCCTCCTGGAGGCGGCTCAGCGCCTGGCTGAGCTTGTCGAGATCCGCCTTGGACCGGGCGTGGACGGCAGCCGAGTATGCCGGTTCAGGATAGCGAATTGGCTCAAGCACGATGGTGGCGTTCGAGGCGCACAATGTGTCGCCGGTGCGGACCGATCCCAGCTTGGAGACCCCGCCGATGTCGCCCGCGGAGACTTCGTCCGTGGTGATGTGTTCCTTCCCGAACGGGTAGAAGGGTTGGCCGATCCGCTCATCGGTGCCGCGGGAGGCGTTCCGGATCTGAGAGTGCGCCGACATCGCTCCTGAAAAGACCCGGAAGAAGGTTACCCTCCCGACATGAGGGTCCGCGACCGTCTTGAAGGCAAGTGCCGTGAGCGGACCGTTGTCGTCGGCGCGAAGCTCCCCCTGGTTGCCTTCGATGGTGGCGGGCTCGCGGCGCTGGGACGCCGCCGGCAACTCGCGCACTATCGCCGAGAGAAGCGGCTGAATGCACCGCGTGTACTGAGTCGCTCCACAAAGCATGGGAGTGACCGAACCGTCCTCGATGCAGGAGCGAAGCTCGCTGAACAGCTCTTCGTCGGAGATTTCCTCGTCGTCGAGATAGCGGAGCATCAGTTCTTCGTTGTGTTCGGCGATGCTCTCGACAACCGCCTTCCGATGGAACGCGCACTCCTCGGCAAGCTCGGGCGGGATCGGCACAACCTCGACCGCTCCCGCCGCATCATCGCTGAACACCATGGCGGTGTTGCTCAGGAGATCGACCACACCCTTGAACGTCCGGTCAGACCCGATCGGGAACTGGATCGGCGCGACGCTCTTTCCAAACGCGGCGCGGACCGATTCCAGCGTCCGCTTGAAGTCGGCATTCTCCCGGTTCATCTTGTTCGCGAAGATGAGCCGGGGGAGCTTGTGCTCCTCGCACATCCGCCAGATCCGCTCGGTGCCCACCTCAACGCCGGCGGACGAGTCGATCAGGATGACGGCGCCGTCGACGACGCGCATTGCGGCGTGCGCTTCTCCTATGAAGTCAGCATAGCCAGGCACATCGAGCACATTGATCTTGTGGTCCTCCCACTCGATCGGGACGATCGACGTGCTGATCGACATCGAACGCTTGACTTCGTCCGGATCAAAGTCGGAGACGGTGGATCCGTCCTCGATCCTGCCGAGTCGAGTGGTTCCCCCGCTGACCAGGAGAAAGGCTTCCACCAGTGACGTCTTGCCTGCACCACCATGCGAGAACAGACCGATATTCCGGATTCGGTCGGCGGGGTATGACTTCATGGTTCACCTCCGGGCATAGGCAGCGCCGAGGATGCATTCCTGGTGCTGCTGACGTGGCACCTCATCGCATGTGGATATGATTTCCTGAGTATAGAAGGCGATATCCCGATCGCAAAGGTGCTTGGCTTCGTCGCTGCCGCGTTATTTTGCGCTTGGAAGCTGGGTAAGCCGTGTGCGCTCGAAGACGAGCCGGAGGCCCTGGATGGTCAGGTCGGGGACGAACGCATCGATAAACGTGGAGGCTTCAACGAAGATCTCGCCGTAGCCGCCGGTCACAACGACGGTTGGGTTGCCGTCGAGCTCCGCTTTGATGCGGACGATCATGCCCTCCAGCATGGAGAGATACCCCAGCATGACGCCCGACTGGATGGCCTCCGAGGTCGAGCGCCCTATCGCGTGTGCGGGCCGGACAAGCTCGACGGTGAAGAGCCTCGCGGCGCGCGATACCATCGCGTCCAGCGAAACCACCAGGCCCGGCGCCAGTGCTCCACCGATATACTTCCCGCGTTTGTCCACGACATCGAAATTGATCGCCGTGCCGAAATCGATCGAGATCACCGGGGCGCCGAACTGCTCCAGGGCCGCAAGCGAATTGACGAGGCGGTCCGGTCCAATCTCCTCCGGCTGCGGATAATCAATGCCGATCCCAAGATCGAGATCGACCGTCACTACCATGGGAACAACGCCTAACCGCTCCTCGCCCATGGCGGAAAGCCACCGTGTGACGTTGGGCACCACGCTGGAGATGACCATCGCCGAAATGGCTTGTGGATCAATGCCGGACTGGGACAGAACCGGGGCGAGAATCGCGTACCATTCGTCTGGCATCCGGTCGCGCCGGGAAGACATTCGCGCGGTCGTCACGACCTTCGCGGACCCCAGCGCGAATACCCCGATGACGGTATTGGTATTTCCCACATCAACAACCAACAGCATCCAACTAACCCCCTTACTCCCATGCAGCGTGAAACCCCGGTCCCGGGAACTGTAGCGGGGTTTGGGGATCACGTCGCTGTCCCTTAAGCTGAAGATCGCACCACGACAGAGGTATGGCACATGGCGCAACGTTCAAACGATCCGGTGCTTCCCGAAACGGACAACGACCCGCGGGCTGCCACGCAACAGGGGCTTGGTTTCGTCCACTACCTGATTCGCATCACCGCGATGTTTCTGCTTGTACTGATCGCCGGCTTCGGAGCAGGCGTGCTCATCGAGCGCAATGTCCTCGATGCCTCGCCAGACGACACGTCGTTCGAAAACCTCGAGGCGGTCTCGTCCTTGATCGAGAACAACTACTACTACCGTCCCACCGAGGAGTCGTCGGAGAACGGGTTCATCCAGCGCCTCGAGCAGCATGCCATTGGAGGTATGTTGACGAGTCTGGACGACGAGTACACGCGGTACCTGATGCCCGAGGCGGCACAGGTAGCTTCGCAGGAACTCCAGGGTGAGTACGGTGGTCTCGGGGTAGAGCTTGAGGTTCGCGGCGATGCGCTGGTGATCGGTCGGGTCTCTCCGGAAGGTCCGGCGGCTCGCGCCGGCGTGCGGGCAGGGGAGGTCGTGCTCCGCATCGATAACCGGCCGGTTCGGGCGGGAACCGATTCCGCTCCCACAGGT
>DASYVY010000134.1:0-4902 GCA_035936535.1 Thermomicrobiales bacterium
GGATATTCGTACGAGGATGCCGCCAACCAGGCGCGATCGCTCTTCGCGATCGACACCGAAAAGCCGATGCTGTTGCAGTACCTGGAGTACCTGAAAAACCTCGCCCAGGGTGATCTCGGAATGTCCGTCACGGCACCGGGAACCTCGGTTGCCAGCATCATCCAGTCCCGGATCTGGTGGACCGTGTTCAGCGTCGGAACTGCGCTCCTGATCTCGTTCACGCTCGGCAGCCTGATCGGTATGGCCATGGCGTACCGTCGCAACGGGCTGTTCGACGGCATCATGTCGACCTTCGGGTCCATTACCCACTCGATCCCGAACTACCAGCTCGCGCTGCTGATCATCGTGATCTTCGGGGTGCGGCTGGGCTGGATTCCATATACGGATATGCGTGGAGCCGTTTCCAGCGGGCAATCGGTCGAGCTCAGCTTCGCCTTTATCAAGGACGCGTTCTACCATGCCATCCTGCCCATCTCGGTCTATGTCATCACGACGATAGGCGGTTGGATGCTCCTCATGAAGAGCAGCACGATTTCCGCGCTTGAAGAGGATTACGTGACCGCCGCACGTGCTCGCGGCATTCCGGAATGGCGCGTCCTGCTCTTCTATGTCGGGCGCAATGCGATCCTGCCGCTCTTCACGACCCTAACGATCTCGATCGGGTTCGTCGTGGGCGGTTCTCTCCTGGTCGAGCCCATCTTCCAGTACTCGGGAATCGGGTCACGCCTGTTCGAATCGATCCAGGCCCGGGACTACACGACGCTCCAGGGCATATTCCTCTTCATCACGATCTCCGTGGTGGTCGCCAATCTCCTCGCCGATCTCCTCTATAGCCGGCTCGATCCACGGATTCGCTCGAAGGGATAGTGCGAGATGGCACAGGCAACCCTCAATACGGAACACATGCCGGCATCCTCGGCGGAAGTGGCGGCCCAGGTCCAGAAGAAGAGTTTCTGGCGTGTCTTCGTCGAGCGCAACAAGGCCGGAACGCTTGGCTTCGTCATCCTTGGATCCATCCTGCTGCTGACATTCATCGGGCCATTCTTTGTATCGGGTGACAATCGGACCGATGTTGCCAATATCTACGGCCCGCCATCGTGGGACCATCCGCTGGGATTCGACCACAGCGGCCGCGATCTCTGGTACCAGATCGTCCATGGTGGTCGAGGCGTCATCATCGTCGCGACGATGGCGGCGCTGGCGTCGACGTTCATCGCCGTGACGCTCGGCGCCCTTGCCGCGATGGTCGGCGGTCGGTTCGACATGATCATGCTGACGATCACCGATGTCGTGCTTACGGTTCCGCAAATTGTCCTGCTCGGCGTGCTGGCAGCCTATGTCCGGCTCAACGGCCCATTCCTCCTGGCCCTGATCCTGGCAATCACGGGTTGGCCCGTTCTCCTGCTCGCCGTTCGATCCCAGGTGCTCTCGCTCAAGGAGCGGGAATACGTCGAGGCTGCCCGGATGCTCGATCTCGGGATGCCGAGGATCCTGTTCCGGGAAGTGCTCCCGAACATGGCCAGCTACATCGTCATCAACTTTGTCTTCGCGATGAGTGGCGCCGTGTATGGCCAGGTCATCCTCTACTTTCTCGGACTCGTCTCCCTGTCCGGGATCAACTGGGGCCTGATGATCCAGGATGCCTTCCGCCGGGGCGCCGTGTTCAATGCGGACAGCATGCTGGGGCTGCTGGCTCCGATCTTCATGATCGTCATGCTGCTGTGGTCGTTGACCCTGATCGCACGTTCGCTTGAGGACATCTTCAATCCGCGGCTCCGCGAGGTATGAGATCGGGGTTGTGGGGCGGACATCCGACGACCTCTGGAATGTCTGGAGAAACAGTGTGAGCGAGCCGGTGAAGCGTCAATTTGCTCCTGATGCCCGGATCGACGAGCGGGCTGCGACGCGAGGGACGGGCGCGTCAACCGCGCCGACGATCCTCTCGATCGAAGACCTTTGGGTCGAGTACAAGACGCCGCATGGCTGGATGCAGGCTGTTCGCGGCGTCAACCTGGACATTCGCCAGGGCGAGGCTGTCGCGCTGATCGGCGAGAGCGGGTCCGGCAAGTCGACGCTGGGGTTCGCCCTGCTCCGGATGCTCGTCCGCAGTGCCCGGGTCGCCAAAGGCAAGGCGATCTATCGCGACAGCCAGGGCAAGATCTTCGACCTGATGACGCTGGACAACAAGGCGTTCCGCAAGTTCCGCTGGAACGAGTGCGCGATGACCTTCCAGGCGGCCCAGAACTCGCTGAATCCGGTGATGCGCGTCAAGGACACGTTCGTCGAGACGGCTCGCGCCCACGGCTGGCGTAATCGCCGGGAGGTCGAGGAGCGGACGCTGGAATTGCTCCGGATGGTGCAGCTGGATCCGCGCCGCGTGTTCGATGCCTATCCCCACGAGCTGTCGGGCGGGATGCGGCAACGCGTCTCCATCGCCCTGAGCCTGTTGCTCGAACCGCAGCTGATCATCCTCGACGAGCCGACCACGGCGCTCGACATCCTGACCCAGCGCGCCATCATCGACGTCATCCGCAACCTGCGGGACCGGCTTGACTTCACGATGATCTTCATCTCGCACGACCTGTCGCTGGCGGCCGAGCTCGCCGATCGGGTGGCAACGATGTACGCCGGCGAGATCGTGGAATATGGCCCGGTGCGGGACACGTTCTACACGCCGAAGCACCCGTACACCGTCGGGCTGCTCAACGCGGTGCCGCCGATCACCGGCGAGGAGTTCACCCCGCTGACGGCCATCCCCGGCACCACGCCGAACCTGATGCAGGTGCCGAGTGGCTGCCCGTTCCATCCCCGTTGCCCATACGCCACGGACATCTGCGTTCGGGAGGATCCACCCTTGATCGACCTTGGCAACACCCATTTCGCGGCCTGCCATCACCACGACAAGGTCACCAAGGACCAGGCTGTCTGGGAGCGCATGGAGGACGTGGTGACTGTCCAGGCCCCGGTCGCCGCGAAGGTATGAAGGTGCAAGGAAGCAACGCCATGGCTCAGCCCGTGATGTCCCTCCGAAACCTGACGCGAAGATTTGACACACGCGGTGGCACGATCACCGCCGTCGACAATGTCTCGTTCGATCTCGGCAAGGGCGACATCCTCTGCCTGGTCGGGGAGAGCGGCAGCGGCAAGACGACGGTCGCCCGGATGGCAGCCGGCATGCTCAAGCCGACATCGGGATCGGTCCTGTTCGAGGGGCACGACATCAACCAGATGTCGAAATCAGATTTTCACCGGTACCGCAAGGCGGTCCAGATCATTCATCAGGACCCCTATGCTTCGCTGAACCCCGTCCACACCATCGGCGATATCCTGCGAGCACCGTTGCTCCACCACAAGCTGGCCCGGACTCGCAGGGACGCGACCCTGCGAGCCGGTGAGTTGCTGGAGTTGGTCGATCTGCATCCGGTCGAGAACTTCATCGACAAGTACCCGCACCAGTTGTCCGGGGGCCAGCGGCAACGGGTCTCGGTCGCCCGGGCGATGACGCTGAACCCTCGCGTCATCATCGCCGATGAAGCTGTCTCGATGGTCGATGTCTCGATCCGGGTCAGCCTGCTGAACACGATGCTGAAGCTCCGGAACGAACTCGGCGTCACCTTTCTGTTCATCACGCATGACCTTGCCGTGGTCAAGTACTTTGCCTGGGAGGGCAATGTTGGCGTAATGTATGTCGGCAAGCTGATCGAACATGGCCGAACGCCGCTACTTATCGGGCGTTCGCTTCATCCCTACACGCGGGCACTGGCCGCCGCGATTCCGGAAGCCGATCCTGACCTCACCCGGTCCAAGGAGAAGCTCCAGCTGCGCAGCCTGGATATCCCAAACCTGAACAACCTTCCAGGTGGGTGCGTGTTTCACCCACGATGTCCCTATTGGGAGCCCGGACTCTGTGACACTACCCCGCCGCCGCTCGCCGATGTTGGAGGCAACCGCGAGGTTGCCTGCCACCCGGTCATTCGTGACGTCCGGAATGGAGGCAACGGACGGAACCTGATCCCGACCGAGGAGAAGGTCCGTCCACAGGCAGCCGACTGATGTCACCCCGGCGGATCATGCATTGCCGAATCGGATGGACGCAGGGTCGATCCCGACGCTGCACGACACTGGGAAAGGAGGTTGTTCGTCAAGCGAGGTCGATCTCAGGGAGTGACCATCCGGTGCATAGACACCGCGATGGTGGGCCCTGACGGGACCACGCTGCGCGCCGCGCGACGAAGGGGGTGCGCACGCGAACAGCTGGAGGCCGATGGCGCTCCGGTTCGGAACTGGAAACAGGCTCACCATCGAGAGCCAGGCAGACGGTTTTTTCGGATCAGATCTGAGGAGGAATGATGTCTGAAGGCAATCACAATCTCAAGAACGGACTGGTGAACGGCTCGCTGTCACGGCGGCGCCTGATCGGCTCCTCTGCCGGCGGGTTCGCGGCGGCAATGCTCGCGGGCGGCGCGTTGCCGGTCACGGCTGGCAGCGTCGTGATGGCCCAGGACGGTGGCACCGAGTTCCACTCGGCCTGGCCTTATTTGGACCTGGGTGCCGGCGGACACTTCAATGTCTTCGTCACGAACGGCATCATGGCGCCGCCCAACATCTATGGTGACCTGATGTACGTGCCGATGGCCATGCTCTATTGGGCCAGCAACGAGTGGCTGCCACTCCTGGCTACCGAGTGGGCATTCATCCAGACCGGCGGAACCGGTGCGCCCGGCGAGGCTCCCGGTGGCCAGGCGGGAGGAAGCCCGGTCGCGAGCCCGGCTGCCACTCCGGTTGCGACTCCCGCTGCCAGCCCGGCCGCCAGCCCTGCCGCGGGCGGGGCAATCGGCACGACCGACACTGCGGCGGACACCCTCCAGGTCAAGCTGCGCCAGGGGGTGATGTGGTCCAATG
>DASYVY010000135.1:0-2591 GCA_035936535.1 Thermomicrobiales bacterium
GATTACCGCCTGGGTCTGATCCTCGCCATCGTGATCACGGTCGTGACCGCGGTGATCTATCTGGCGGCGGGGTATGTGGCGGCCGAAGGGCGCGCCGATGACATCGTCGCGCGGGATGCCCGTGCCGATGACGAGGACGACTAGGATCACGTTCACCGAGGATTTCGTCCGGTCGCCCCTGCCGCTCATGGCGTTCGCCTGCACTGTGGTCGGTCTGGTCCCGGAGGGGTGAGGAATGCTGTAGTGGCCGGCACAATGGGACGTATTCGCCAAAAGGCAATGGCGAATCCATTGAGCGAATGCGGCCCATCAATTGCTACGCCCGTGTCTGCGGGGCCGGCGGCTCCCTGCGTCGCTTTATGAACGTCCCATGGTGCTACCATGGGGCCACCTCCCTGGAACCGGGCTGTGCCGGATGCCCCAGATACTCACCGCACAACGGCCCATCCACGAGGAATGCCCAGGGCAATGGTGCCCGGGAACGTTGCCACCGAATCCCCTATCCCCGCTCGGGCGGTGGCCTCCAGTCGTCGCGATGCCGCGATGACGCAGAGGAGCGTGCATCGATGCATGACCCCAGGCATGACCTCACTCCCAATGGCTCCGGCCTCGTTCGGATCGCCGATTACCTCGTGGAACGTCTCCAGGAACATGGCGTGGAGCACATCTTCGGCGTGCCTGGAGATTTCGTGCTCAAGCTGTTCGACGTTTTCGAGGAAAGCCCGATCACCGTCGTCAACACCTGTGACGAGCAGGGCGCCGGGTTCGCCGCCGATGCCTATGCCCGGATTCGCGGGCTCGGCGTGGTCTGCGTGACCTATGGCGTTGGCGGGCTCAAGATCGCCAACACCACCGGTCAGGCCTATGCCGAGGAATCTCCCGTGGTCGTGATCAGCGGCGCACCCGGCCTCGAAGAACAGGCCGATCAGATCCTGCTTCACCACATGGTCAAGGGCTACGACACCCAGCGGATCATCTTCGACCAGCTGACCGTCGCCTCGACCGTGCTGAACGATCCCGAGATCGCCTGCCGCGAGATCGACCGGGTCCTGGCCGCCGCCCTAACCCACAAGCGCCCTGTCTACATCGAGCTGCCCCGGGACATGACGATGGTCGAGGTGCCGCGTCCGGTCAGCCGGCCGTCCGGACCGGAGCCGAGCGACCCCGGCACACTCGCCGCCGCCGTCGAGGACGCCCTCTCGATGCTGCGCGCCTCCCGACAACCGGTGACCTTCCTCGGCTTGCAGGCCGTGCGCTTCGGGCTGATGCCGACCGCGATGCGGATGATCGAGCGGGCATCGCTGCCGACCGCCGTCACGCCGCTCGACAAGTCCGCGATCTCCGAGCAGCACCGATGCTTTATCGGCGTCTATGCCGGAGGGATGTCACGGGAGGATGTTCGCGCGTATGTCGAATCGGCCGATTGCCTGTTGCTCCTGGGTCCGTTGATGACCGATGTCAACCTGGGCGGAAACACGGCCGAGCTTGTCCAGGAGCGGTGCATCCACGCATCGCGATACCAGGTCAAGATCGGCTATCGCACGTACGATCGGGTCCGGCTCGGCGATTTCGTACAGGCGCTTGCCGACGCAAGCCTGCCGGATTTCTCGCACCTCAAGCTGCCGGCGCGGGCGGATACGTGCTCGACCTGGCGGGCGGAACCGGAGACGAAGATCAGCGTCGCCCGGCTGTTCGAGCGGCTGGGCTGTTTTCTCTCCGATGACACGATGGTGATGGCCGACCCTGGCGACGCCATGTTCGGCGCGCTCGATCTGCCTGTGAGGCAGGATCACGATTTCCTCGCCAACGCGTTCTACGCATCGCTCGGATTCGCCGTTCCCGCCAGCATCGGGGCCCAGCTTGCGGCGCCGGACCGCCGTCCACTCGTGCTCGTCGGGGACGGATCATTCCAGATGACTGGGATCGAACTCTCGACATCGCTCCGGTATGGGCTGAGCCCGATCGTGGTGATCCTCAACAATGCCGGGTACCTCACCGAGCGCTTGATGATCGATGGCCAGTTCAACGATGTCCTGCAATGGGACTACACGAAGCTGCCGGACCTGTTCCAGGCTGGCCGGGCATTCCTCGTCGAGTCGGAAAAGGATCTGGACACCGCGTTGGCAGCGGTCGATGCGCTCCGTGACGAGGTCTGCATCCTCGATGTCCGGCTGGACCCGATGGACGCGTCCCCGGCCTTGATGCGGCTCGCGGAGCGCTTCGGGGCCGCGGCCGGAAGCACCGTCGCGGCTGGCTAAACGCCTCGTTGACAGGCACGAATGGACCGCATCGCACCGCGGCCGCTCATGGGCAGGTGCGAAGCGATTGAGCAGAACGGCCCATCAGTGGCTTTGCCATTGTCCATGAGGTCTGCCCCTTCGACATGGCGGTGGTCTCAACCGATCCACGCACCGGTCGGGCAGGCTCCGGAGGTGTGTAATGTTCACGAGCAAGCAGGAGGACGAGCTGTGGGCCCGTGGAGGCAAGGAGAGCCGAGCGGCTTGATCGCGAGAGCGCTCCGCACGAGCCCTTGGGCTGTGCGGCCCAGCATTGCAGTGGTCACTGACGTGGGGTTGCGGGCGGGAGATGGC
>DASYVY010000136.1:0-4899 GCA_035936535.1 Thermomicrobiales bacterium
GTGAGCCGCGGTGGGGAAAAGCTCGACCATGCGCTGGAGGCGTTCGGGATCGACGTGGCCGGCATGGCCGCCGCCGATCTCGGCGCAAGTACCGGCGGGTTCACGGACTGCCTCCTCCAGCGCGGCGCGTCCAAGGTGTATGCGATCGACGTTGGCTATGGACAGATCGACGAGCGACTCCGCACCGATGATCGGGTGGTCGTCATGGAGCGGGTCAACGCGCGGTACCTGGAAACCCTCCCGGGACCGGTCCAGATCGTGGTCATCGACGTGTCGTTCATCTCCCTGGACCTGATGTTCCCGGTTGTTGCCCGCGTCCTTGATAATGGCGGGCATTGTGTGCCGCTCATCAAGCCGCAGTTCGAGGCAGGGCGGGATGATGTAGGGAAAGGTGGCGTGGTCCGGGATCCGGCCATTCATCACCTTGTGCTTGGCAAAGCGATCCGCTCGGCGGAGCGGCACGGGCTGACCACGATGGGCCTTGTCGTTTCGCCCTTGCGGGGACCGGCGGGCAATGTCGAGTTCCTGGCGGATCTGCGCAAGCTCCCGCCAGACAGCGGCCCGCCCGGTGTCCAAGTATCGAACATGATCGATGCGGCGCTTGATGCGGCCGCGCGCGGAGCAGGAGACCAGTGAACGATCCGTTTGACGACATTCGATCAGCCCTTGAGGGCACGGCGATGCCCGGGGACGAAGTCCAGTTGGCCGGCGACAGCACGCCCCGTCTGCGACTCGATCGCCAGCGAGCGGATCGGACGGGCGTCCCCGAGATCGTGCTTGCGGAGCGAAAGACGACAGAAGAGGTCGTGGGATCGCTCGTCCGGCTTGCCGAGAGCAGCGGCCGGGCAGTGGCAAGCCGACTCCGGGATGATCAGATGAACGACTTGCCGCCGTTGATTCCAGACGGCCATGCATTGATGGTGGACCGCGAGTCCCGCATCGCGGTCCTTGTCCGGGACGGAGCCGTCCGCCCGTCTACGGGAGGGCGGGTCGCCATTTTCTGCGCGGGTGCGTCTGACCGGCCCGTCGCAACCCAGGCAAGGATCATGGTCGAGGAGATGGGCTGCTCCGTGATGATGGTCGCGGACGTTGGAGTGGCAGGGCTCCATCGCCTGGTCCAGCCGCTGCGGGCCGTCGTCGAGGCGGAAGTAGACGTCGCGATCGTGGCCGCCGGAATGGACGGCGCCTTGCCCGCGGTGATCGCTGGGTTGATCGATATCCCGGTCATCGGTCTTCCGGTGAGCGTCGGCTATGGATACGGGGGCGACGGCACCGGGGCGCTGATGTCGATGCTTCAATCGTGCTCGCCCGGGATCGCGGTCGTCAATATCGACAATGGTGTCGGCGCGGGTGCCACCGCCGCCCTGATCGCGAATCGCGCCGCCCGCTCCCGTGACGTCCGGCAGGATCGAATGACGGCGGACATGTCTGGCGACCAGTAATCGATTGCGCTACCGCTGCTCGGGGTCTGCCGCGGTGCGTCAGACGTCGAGGATGCTGCTGGCTCCTCGACGCGGAGTCATGCGGCGGTCGGCTATGGCATCCACAATATCGACGTAGGCCGTCGAGTCCCTGTCGAGGGATTCCATCCTTTCCAGGATCTGGCGCCGGAGATGGCCCATCATCTCCGCCATCGCGATCGTGCGCTGCCGATCCCGCAAGGCTCCCGACGTACCTAGCCAGCTCCGATGGTCGGCAATGGCCGCCATCACCTCCCCAATGCCCTCTCCATCGATGACGCTGGTGGTGACGACCGGAGGACGCCAGGCGGAAGGATCGGGCCCGCCCCCCAAGGTCAGCGTCTGCATGCGGCGCAGGTCGCGAGCCAGCTCGGCGGAATCCGGCCGGTCAGCCTTGGTGACGACCAGCACGTCTCCGATCTCCAGCGCCCCTGCCTTGAGCGTCTGCACGCTGTCGCCCATGCCGGGGGCTTGGACGAGCAGGGTCGTCAGGGCAAGTTGGGCGACCGCGACCTCATCCTGCCCGGTCCCGACCGTTTCGATGATCACCGGATCGAAGCCCGCGGCATCGAAGACACTCGCGACCGCCAGCGTTTGCTCGGCGAGACCGCCTCCAAACCGCCGCGATGCCATGCTGCGGATGAATACGCCCTCGTCCGCGTGCCACTCCATCATGCGGATCCGGTCACCGAGCGTTGCCCCTCCGGTAAGTGGACTGGACGGGTCGATCGCGATCACCGCGACCCTGGCTCCCAGCGCCCGGTAGTGCCGGATCAACTCATTGGCAAGCGACGATTTTCCCGCTCCCGGTGGGCCAGTGAGACCAACCACATGGGCCTTGCCGCTGTGGGGATAGAGATTCTCGAGGGCGGAGCGACCGACCTCGTCGTCGTTCTCGACCCGGGTCAGCACTCGCGCCAGCGCCGCGCGATCTCCGTCCAGCACGCGGCGGGACAGGCTGGATAGGCGGTCCGTCACAATCCGTCAGGCCGTATCGGCGCGCACGGGCGCATGCGACCGTACGAAGTCGATCGCCGTGTGGAGCGGTGTGCCTGGACCGAACACCGCGGCGACTCCCATCTCCCGGACGAGGGGGATGTCATCCTCGGGGATCGTGCCGCCAGCGACGACCAGTACATCGTCCCGGCCAACGGCTCGCAGGGCATCCATGATGGGCGGAAAGAGAGCCATGTGGGCGCCGGACAGGATGCTGAGGCCGACAACATCCACATCTTCCTGAAGAGCCGCGCTGGCGATCATCTCCGGAGTCTGGAACAGCCCGGTATAGATCACCTCGAACCCTGCATCGCGAAAGGCACGGGCGAGCACCTTTGCGCCGCGATCGTGTCCATCGAGTCCGGGTTTGGCGACCAGGATTCGAATCGTTCGGGCCTGCTCCGACGTTCCTGCCGACGAGGCATCCGGCATCGCCGTTCCTCCTCTCACTGGTCACCATACTCGTGGAATCCAGATCCGGATTTCCTGCCGAGCCTGCCCGCTGAGACCATCTGTCGCAGGAGCGGAGCGGGACGGTACTTGTCGTCGCCGAAGTCGCTGTGCAGCGTCTCCATGATGTCCAGGCAGATATCGAGCCCGATCAGGTCGGCAAGCGCAAGCGGACCGATCGGGTGGGCGGCGCCGAGCTTCATCACCTCGTCGATCGCTCCAGCATTGGCGACGCCCTCGGCAAGGCAGAAGACGGCTTCGTTGATCATGGGAATCAGGAGGCGATTGGCGACGAAACCTGGGCTGTCCGTGACATCGATCGCGGTCTTGCCCATGGCCGCCGCCAGTGCGTGGACGCGCCCGAGGGTCGCATCGCTTGTCTGGATGCCGCGGATCACTTCGACAAGCTTGAGGATTTGCACCGGATTGAAAAAGTGCATGCCCGCAACGCGTCCGGGGTTCGGTATGGTGCCCGCCAGCGCCGTGATGGAGATGGACGACGTGTTGCTGACGATGATCGCGTCCGGCAGGACCACATCGGCGACGGCACCGAAGACGGATGCCTTGGTCGCGAAGGACTCGTTGACCGCCTCGATCACGAGATCGCAGTCACCGACATCGGCCATGGCGGTCGATCCGGTAATGCGGCTGAGGATGGTGTCACGTTGCTGCCCGGTCATCCGTTCCTTCTGGACGGAGCGGTCGAGATCGTCAGCAATCGCTTTCAGGCCTTGGTCCAGCCAGGCATCTGCCTGATCGACGAGCATGACCTCGATACCAGCCATCGCCGCGACCTGGGCGATGCCGCTGCCCATGGTACCGGCGCCGATCACGCCGAGCGACCGGATCGCTCGCTCCGATCCGTCATCGTCCACCCCGTTGTGGTGTTCCGCAGGCATCGAGTGCGTTCTCCATGGCGTGCGCGGCCAGACGTCCTCTCAGCGTGCGACAAGCGGCTGATTTGCAGGATCGTTGGCGACATTCATAGCGTCGACCATGCCGGAATCCGCCCATCGTTCGACGACATCGGCGGCGGCGGCGATGATCGCCGGCAGATGGGCCTCTTCGTCCTTCGAGAAGCGGGCAAGGACATGCGCCCGTGCCTCACCCGGACCACGCCCAATGCCGATCCTCAGTCGAGGGATCTCCTGCGTTCCAAGCAGCCCGAAGATCGATTTCAGCCCGTTGTGGCCGCCCGCGCTGCCGCGCGCGCGCAAGCGAATCTGCCCGAACGGCAAATCCAGGTCATCCACGACGATCATCACGTGATCATGGGGCACCTTGTACCACCTGACGACCTCCCGCACCGTCACCCCGCTCTCGTTCATGTACGTTTGTGGCATGACGAGTACGAAGCGGTCGCCGCCCCGGCGCGCCTCCGATATTTCGGCCTTGAACCGCTTGCGGGATTCCGGGGCGCCGACTCGCCGCGCCAGCTCGTCGACAACGAAGAAGCCCAGGTTGTGCCGGGTATCGGCATACTGGCGACCGGGGTTCCCCAGGCCCACGATGATTCGGGTGCGGCTGTCGGCGGGCATGGGCCGTTCGTCCTCGTCCTCGGAACGATCAGTTTGGAGTTTGGGTCTGCGCAACTGCTGCCATACGCGCATCATGTCCGGTTCACCTCGGGAGGAGGAGCAACACGAGCCGGGCATCGAGGAGGCCATGGTAGACACGCCAGATCGCTCATTGCCTTGGCAAGTCGCTCTATACTGCAAGTGTCATTGTGCCATGGGCGCTCTGGTATCGTGGCTCCAGGCACGCGCATCCCGGTCATCTCGCTCCAGAGATCGTCCCAATGAACGCATGAACACACAATGTCAGCAGGTCATGGAAATCCGACGACAAACCTAGGTGAGCAACGATGAATGTTATGGGTATCGGCCCCATGGAAATGGGCATCATCGCCGTCGTCGCCCTGCTGATCTTCGGGCCCGGAAAGTTGCCCGAAGTGGCGGGACAGGCGGGGAAACTCGTGCGGGACTTCCGGCGG
>DASYVY010000137.1:0-1922 GCA_035936535.1 Thermomicrobiales bacterium
TGTCCTGCCGGCCCGCGCCACCTGCGTGTTATCGCTGCAGGACCTTGACGCATCGTCGGGATACCTTTTGAGCGGACCTGGAGCCTGTGCTGAGCGCGGGCGGGATCTCGACCGGTACTGGACAGCACGCTCACGGCCTCCTCTCTGGCACTGTGGGGATCTCCGTTCCCTCACCCATCCAGCGTGATCGAGACCGGGCAGTGATCTGACCCCATCACGTCGGGATGGATCTCGGCCACGACAAGGTGCGGTTTCAGCACCTCGCTGACGAGGACATAGTCAATCCTCCAGCCCACGTTTCTCGCGCGGCTCCGGGAAAAGTAGTTCCACCATGTGTAGGCCTCGGTCCTGTCCGGATGCAGGTGGCGGAACGCATCGACGAAGCCGTGATCGAGGAAATCCTGGAAGCGCTCGCGCTCCTCGTCCGTGAAGCCATGCCCGCCCCGGTTTCGCTCCGGATGGGCGAGGTCGATCTCCTGATGGGCGACATTGAGATCGCCGCAGAACACGACCGGCTTCGGCGTCCCGCTGCCGAGTTGCCCCGACTCCAGCTGCGAGAGGTAGGTCAGGAACGCCGGGTCCCAGCGCCGGTAGCGCAGGTCGAGCCTGGAGAGGTCACCCTTGCTGTTGGGCGCGTAGACGGAGACGACCCAGAACCGGTCGAACTCGGCGACGAGCACGCGCCCCTCCCGGTTGGGATCCCCAAATGGGTCATCCGACAGGTCGAATGCGTCGGCCAGGGCATCTGGAAGTCCCTTGATCACGGTTCCGGCCTCGGCGCGGGTGAAGATCGCCGTGCCGCTGTAGCCGCCCTTGTCGGAGACGTTCCAGTACTCCCGGTAGTCGGGCAGGTCAGGCTTGACCTGGTCCGGCCGGGCCTTGGTCTCCTGCAGGCAAAGGATATCCGGTTGGTGGGTTGCCACGAATTCCCGGAAGACACCCTTGCGGATGACGGCTCGGATGCCATTGACGTTCCACGAGTAGATCTTCAATCTCACATCCCTGTGAAAGCGCGATTGCTGCCCCGCCGCGCTCTGACCTCTCCACCGAGGCAATGGTACTCCCACGAGTCTGTACAATGTTGTACAACAACGTGTGCTAACGTCCCGGCAAGAGGTGCAACAATGACCGCGAAAAAAGCTCCCGTCACCGAAACCAAGACCGTCTCCGAGGCGCGCCGCACCTTCAGCGAGACGCTCAACCGCGTCTACCGAGGCGAGACCCGTGTCGTGATCGAGAAGAACGGTATTCCGGTCGGCGCGATCGTCTCATCGGCAGATGTCGAGCGACTGGAGCGCATGGAAGCCAGGCGAGCTGAGCAATGGGCTGCCGTGGAGCGTATGCGTGAGGCGTTTGCGGACATCCCCGATGATGAACTCGAAGGGGAGATAGAGAAGGCTGTTGCGGAGGTCCGGGCCGAACACAAGCGGCGGGACAGCGACGCTCGTGGCTCCGCCGCATGACGGATAAGCTTACGGTTGTCCTCGACGTCAACATCATCGTATCTGGATTCCTGAGAGGTGGCGGCACGCCACTGGAGATTGTTCGGCACTGGGAAGCCGAGCGCGTTCGTGTAGTCCTCTCGGAGCACATCATCGCAACGGTGCTTGCGGTCTGGGATCGCCCGCTCTTTGCCATGCGAGCTGACCGGATCCATCGTGCACTGGCGGTGGAGCTCATGTACGAGCAGGCCGTCTTGGTGGTGCCTGATCCATCTGTCGAAGGAATCACCGACGATCAGGAAGATGATGCCGTGCTCGGGACCGCGGTCGCGGCAGGGGCCGATTACCTCGTCACCGGCGATCAGGGACTGCTGGCGATCGGCTCTCACGCCGGTGTCACAATCGTCACCGCGCGTCAGTTCCTGGAGATCTTGGACACTGAGTGAGGTGCTAGAAGCCCAGCACCGTGCTTCCCGCCCG
>DASYVY010000138.1:0-8454 GCA_035936535.1 Thermomicrobiales bacterium
CCACGCCCGACGCCACCCTGGCCGAGCACTGCGCCCAGTGGACCGCCGACGGCCACGTCATCGTTGGGCTCTCGACGATGAGCCGGACCCTGATCCGGCTTGGGCTGCCGCTCAAAAAAAGACGCTGATCGCCACCGAACGGGACGAGGTGGCGCGCGCCGCCTGGCGGGCGGAGCTGGCCGAGGTCGATCCCGAAACGGTCGTCTTCCTCGATGAAACCAGTACCCAGACGGTCATGACGCGCACCCGCGGCCGGGCGCCACGCGGCGCACGGGTGATCGGCGCGGTGCCCCGCAACCGCGGCCCGAACATCACCTGCCTCGTCGCGCTGGGAGCCACCGGGACGCTCGCCCCCTGCGTTTTCGAAGGAGCCGTCACCAGCGACCTGTTCGTGCGCTGGCTTCAGGAGTGGCTGGTCCCGACGCTGGTGCCGGGCACGACGGTCGTCCTCGACAACCTCGCCGTCCATCGCCACGCCGCCGTGCGGTCCGCGATCGAGGAAGCCGATTGCGCCCTGCGCTACCTGCCGCCCTATTCGCCGGACTTCAACCCGATCGAGCTGGCCTTCAGCAAGCTCAAGACCCACCTGCGCGGCGCGGCGGCGCGCTCCTACGAGACGGTGCTGACCGCGATCGGGACCGGGCTCGACCGGATCACGCCAGCCGACATCCGGGGCTACTACGCCCACTGTGGATTCCCGCTCCCCGAGCCGGACGGTCAACCAATCTGACAACCGCTCTAACATGCTGGGAGAGGTCATCGGCATGAACGTGGCGACGCTCGGGGCGACTGGAATGGGTAACGCGCTGGCTAGCGGTCTCAACTTCGCGATCGACGGAAACACGGTCGCGTCGATCGTCGATGAGATCGTCGCCACCAACGCCTCGATTCCCTATCCCTATCTGGGCGTCCAGACGGGCCCGACCCAGGACGGACAGGTCATCGCCGCGGTCGAGCTCGAAGGTCCGGCCGGGATGGAGCCGGGCGACATCGTCATTGCGGTGGATGGAACCACGATCTCCGACGATACGACGTTCATGGATCTGCTGCTGGATCACCGGGCCGGTGACACGGTGGAGCTGACGATCTCCCGGGACGGCGAGGAACAGACGCTGACGGTGACGCTGGGAACCCGTCCGATTTCCCTCCAGGCAGGATAGCCGCGAGGATCGTCATTGGCCGATCGGGAGCTGTCGATCCGCTGCCCATGAACGCTGCCCCGCCAACAGGCCATGGGCAAGGGCGATGCGGTTCTCTGTGACCCGTTCCCGCCGCCCGTCAGGCGCGTTCTTCCAACCCCATCCTTCCTGTGCCCCGGCGCGCTCACCATCCTCGCGATGGGCGAGCGGTGCCGTCTCCTAACCTGTCGAAAGGGAAGACCTGGCGGACGGAAGGGTTTCATCGAGACTTCATCTGCCTTTCAGCGACCTTTCAGATCGCCTCCCTATGCTTCCCAATGGAGGCGCCGATCCCTGCCCCGCAGCTTCAACAAGCCTCGCAGGGATCGACATTTCCATCCCACCCCCCAATGGATCGGGTCGCTGGCGCTCTGCGTCGGCGACCCGATTCCATGTCCGCATTACCGCGTTGCCCTGGAAGCGTCACACCCTCAGAATCATCTCAGCGCCGTTTCAGCAAACGCTCAGACTCCGCGACTACAGTAGGAGATGGCAGTGGAAGACCGATCAGACGGTTGACCGCTCCCTCTCCCCACTCTTCCCATGCAGACGGCGGGCCGCCCACCAATCGCCCGCCGTTATGCATGCCCGGTGCTGTACGATAGGACCGATACGGTTCAACGATGCGGGACCGTCCCGGCCGAAGCCCTCTTCGGCGGGAGATACCGGCTCCCTACCGGGTGGCCCGTGCCAGGAAGAGCGCGAGCATGCAAAGCGTCCCCCCCACAACAGCAGGCATGGCAACGACAACCCCGGGCGCGGCGTTGGCCCACATCCTGGTCGTCGACGACGAGCCGTCGATCTCGGGGTTCCTGCGTCGTGGACTCATCTTCGAGGGGTATTCCGTCGATGTCGCGGACAACGGTCGAGCCGCGCTCGACATGATCCTCGATGATCCGCCGGACCTGATGATCCTTGACCTGATGATCCCGGAGATTGACGGGATGGAGGTGGCGCGGCGCATTCGCGCGGCGGAAGGCTCCGACGCCCTGTCCCGCCTGCCGATCCTGATGCTGACCGCCCGCGACACGCTCGCCGATCGCATCTCCGGTCTTGATGGGGGTGCCGACGACTACATCGTCAAGCCATTCGAGTACGAGGAACTGCTGGCCCGGGTCCGGGCGCTCCTCCGCCGGTCGAGCGCCCAAGACACCTCTCATCAGGCCGGCGCACCGCTCACCTTCGCCGACATCACGATGGAGATCGGAAGCAGAACAGTCACCCGGGCCGGTCGCTCGATCGAGCTGACCGTCCGCGAGTTCGACCTCCTGGCCACGTTTCTTCGCCATCCCAACCAGGTACTGACCCGCTCGACATTGATGCAGCGCGTCTGGGGCGAGGACTTCTTTGGAGAATCTAACGTGCTGGAAGTCGTCATCGGCAACCTTCGCCGCTCCATCGAACTGGACGGCATGCCCCGCCTGATCCAGACGGTTCGCGGCGTCGGGTATGTCCTGCGGCAGAACGCATGATCGGCCTTGGCAGGCGGCTCCTGCCCGGAGCCACAACCGGTCAGCCGGTTCCGGTAACGCAGCGTGATGCGTTGGGCGAGGCGTCACGCGCCTCGGAGGATCGGTTTCGCGCGCGGACCGAGGACTTCGATGCGCGGTTCTATCAGTCGATCCGGTTCAAGCTCACCGCCTGGTACGCAAGTGTCCTGATTCTCGTGCTCGTTGCCTTTGGTGTTGCACTGCACATGCTTCTGGAGCAGGCGCTTGACCAGGATGTCGAACGCCGGTTACTTGCGGCGAGAAATGAGATCATCGAGCAGACCGGCGTGATTCCGAGCCAGGTCGGGGCGCCTCGGGGCAGTCAGACTCGCGTGGTATTCGATGCGGATCCTCCCGAACTCGGCTCGATCCTGCTGTCGGGCCTCTGGGTCAGCATTTACGATTCCAGGCTCGGGGATTACGAGGCAACGGCCGGTGCGCTCAGCAAGGTTCCGGACACGCTGGATACCGCCATTCGCCGGGAGGGCTTGCTTGATATCGCAACAAACCGGTTCACGAGCCTGGACATCGACGGCAGTACAAATCGTGTCCTCGCCCAGCGAATCTTCGTGTCCACAGAAAACGGCGAAGTAAGCACGGACAAAGTGATCCTGATTGGTGAATCGCTCGGATCGCGGGACCGGATCATGTCCCTGACCAACCAGGTGCTGCAGATCGCGGGCGCGCTCGGGATCGCCCTCGCGGCGTGGGGCGGGTGGCTCCTGGCCGGGCGGGTGCTCTCGCCGGTCGAACGGCTTACCCGCACGGCGGACGTGATCGGCAGCGGAGACGGGCGGGTCTCGCTCTCCCACCGGCTTGAGGTGCCGCGAACCGGGGATGAGCTGAGTCGTCTTGCCATAACCTTCAACACCATGCTGGATCGGATCGAGGCGGCGTTCATGGCCCAGCGGCGGTTCGTGAGCGATGCCTCCCACGAGCTACGCACCCCGTTGACATCCATTCGCGGCAATGTCGACGTCCTTCAGCGCCAACTGCGCTCGGGACGACCGCTGAAGGCGGAGGACATTGCCGAGGCCCTTGGCGACGTGCAGCGCGAGAGCGCACGGATGGGACGCCTGATCGAGGATCTGCTCGTTCTCGCCCGCAACGACGCGGCCGCGCTGGGCTACCTTCTGAAACCCGAACCTGTCTCCCTGGATGTCATCGCCAACGAGGCGTACCGAACGGCGTTGGCACTCGTCAAGGGGCAGCATCTGACCCTTACCGCGCGAGATGAGGTGATGATCCATGGAGATGGAGACCGCCTCGTGCAGGTCATGCTGATCCTGATCGACAACGCGCTCCGGCACACTCCCGCCGGCGGCTCGGTCGAACTTCGGGTCGGACGGGCAGTCGATGGACGGGAGAACATCCCGTGCGCGCTGATCGAGGTCGAGGATGCCGGTCAGGGAATCTCGGTCGATCACCTGCCGCACCTGTTCCAGCGCTTCTACAGGAGCGAATCGGCACGCTCGCGCCCATCCGGCGGCACCGGCCTGGGACTGTCCATCGCCCTGGCGATCGTGCGCGGCCATCACGGCTGGATCGATGTCGAAACCGCCCCGGGCCGGGGCACGACCTTTTCCGTATGGTTGCCGCTGCTGGAGTTTTCCGCGGCCCGGCCCGGGGCAGAGCCGGCACCACAGGAGACGACGGACGCCCGGCTCGCCGGACGAGTTCCAATCCACGTCCCCTAGGGACAGTACGAGAATCGACCGGAGAACACTTCTCCGCTGATCGCAATGCGGTCGATTCGGATGTCCGCCCGTTCGCGGCCGCCAGAAGGCAGGCACATTCATGTTCTACCCTCGGCACAGTGGGCAGACACGAACGGGACGCTCTGCTCATAGGCAATGGCGAAGCAATTGACCGGAGCGGCCCATCAATGGCTTCGCCATTGCCTATGCGGTCTGCCCCTGCGTTGCAATGGAGACATCCCGGAGGCGTCACCCCCTGACGATGACCCGCGAACGTGCCACACGACGAGGCGCACATGCTCCTGGCCGCTAGCCACCGCTGGTGCCACCCTTGATGCCCGGTTCGGCAAGTTCCGCCGCGTCGAGGATGCGATCCAGGTCCCCCGGCGAGAGGTCGGTCAGCTCGGCCGCCACGTCCTTCACCGTCCGCCCTTCGGCATAGGCTTGCTTGGCGATCCTGGCGGCGTTGTCGTAGCCGATGATCGGGTTCAGCGCCGTCACCATGATCGGGTTCCTGTCGACAAGATCGGCAATCCCCTCCACGTTGACGGTGAAACCGGCCACCGCCTTGTCCGCCAGGACCCGTGAGACATTCGTCAGCAGCTCGATCGACTGCAAGAGGTTGTGGGCGATTACCGGCAGCATCACGTTCAGCTCGAAGTTGCCGTGCTGCGCACCGATCGTGATCGTCATGTCGTTGCCGATCACCTGCGCCGCGACCATCATCGTCGCCTCGGGGATGACCGGATTGATCTTGCCCGGCATGATCGATGACCCCGGTTGCAGGGCGGGCAGCACGATCTCGCCAAGCCCGGCGATCGGGCCGCTGTTCATCAGCCGGAGATCGTTGGCGATCTTAAGCAGCGCGACCGCGCATGTCCGCAGCTGCCCACTGATCTCCGCCGCTGTATCCTGGCTCGCCTGTGCCTCGAAGTGGTTGTCCGTCTCGGCGAAGGGCAGACCGGTCCGCCTTGACAGCTCCCCGGCGACCCTGGCGCCGAAGCCCGCCGGCGCGTTGAGGCCGGTGCCGACGGCGGTGCCGCCGATCGCGAGCTGGGCCAGTCTCGGTAACGAGCTTTCGATCCGGGCCCGCGCGTTACGCACCTGCGCCGCCCAGCCACCGATCTCCTGCCCGAGCCGGACGGGCGTCGCGTCCATCAGGTGTGTGCGACCGGTCTTGACGACGTCGTGGGTGTCACCCGCCCGTCCCTGCAGGGTTGCTTCCAGATGGGTAAGCGCGGGCAGCAAACCGTCCGCGATCAGGAGATAGGCGGAGACATGGATCGCCGTCGGGATCACATCGTTGCTGCTTTGGCTCATGTTGACGTGATCGTTCGGGTGCGGCTCGACCCCGGCGGGAGCATGGGCGGCGGCCCGGGCGGCGATCACCTCGTTCGCGTTGGTATTGGTTGAGGTACCGGACCCGGTCTGGAAGATATCGAGCGGAAACTCAGCATCCAGGACACCGTCAGCGACCTCCAGCGCGGCCGTCTCGATCGCGGCGGCGAGATCGCGATCCAGCAACCCCAGCTCGGTATTGACGCTGGCTGCCGACGCCTTGATCAGGCCCAGAGCCCGCAGGAACGGGCGCGAGAAGGTAATGCCGCTGATGGGAAAGTTCTCCACGGCCCGCGCCGTCGATGCGCCATACAGCGCGTCTTTGGGCACTCGCATCTCGCCCATGCTGTCCCGAACCGTCCGCATGCCATCCTGACGCTCATTCATCGCTCTCCCCATTTCTGCTTCGATCCCCGGTCTGGGTCACCGCTGGACGACCGGTTTGTGTGGCATGTCCTGCTCCAGGACAGCGTTCAGACGTCGCACCCGCACCGTCACCTGACGGACGTCACCCGCTGTGCTGCCGTAGCGGTCTGTTTCGACGTACTAACGGTGTCGCTTTCCGTGGCACATGCTCCCGTCATGGAGCGACCTGTCCTCGCCGCCGCCATGATGTCCCATAATGCAGGAGACCTCGACCATCGGTCACCATCAAGCCGGCTAGGATTCACCTTCGGAAGGCAGGACACATCGAATGGCGATCGACGTCTCTATCATGATCGAAGGTCAGGATGGACTTTCCTGGCCGCGATGGCAACGGCTGGCGCGGGCGGCGGAGGAGCTTGGGTTCTCCGGGCTCTACCGATCCGACCATTTCCTGGACAGCGCGGGTGACGCGAAGGACGCGCTCGAAGCATGGATCTCGTTCGCCTGGCTCGCGTCGAATACCCAGCGCATCGCGTTTGGGCCGCTGGTCTCACCGCTGTCCTTTCGCAATCCGGTGATGCTCGCCTGGCAGGCAAGCGGGATCGATGCGCTCGGCAGTGGGCGGCTGCGCCTGGGCGTCGGCGCGGGATGGAAAGAGAGCGAGCACCAGGCGTTCGGGTTCGACCTGCCGCCGCTGAACGAGAGGTTCGCCCGCCTTGAGGAAGGCATCCAGGTCATCAAGGCGCTGACCCGATCAGCGGAGCCAACGACGTTCGACGGGACCTATTTCCAGCTTTCCGGGGCAATGATGTCGCCGCGCTCACCACGGAGCGACGGTCCCCCGCTGGTGATCGGCGGCAATGGCCCGAAGCGAACCCTCCCCCTAGTGGCGAAGTACGCCGACGAGTGGAATTCGGTGTCCCTGACACTCGATCAGTTCACGGAGCGAAACGCCCGGCTAGCGGAGCTGATTGAGGGGGAAGGGAGAGCGGCGGACGCGGTCAAGCGAACGTTGATGACCCGCGGGCTGGTCGGCCGCGACGAGCAGGATCTGCTCGCGAAGGAAGATGCGGAGACGATCGAGAGGACACGCGAGCGTGGCGGCATCGTCGGCACTCCGTCCGCGATCGTGGACCAGCTCGGGAGGATGGCCGAGGCGGGCGTGCAGGGCGTGATGCTGCAATGGCTCGACCTCGATGACATCGCCGGCCTGGAGCTGATCGCCTCCGAGGTCCTGCCCCAGATCCGCGCATAGCCGTCGGCGCCCGTCACCCGGTTGCGGCGACGGATCGAGGTCAAAGGGCTGCACCCAGGAGGCGAGGACTACGTCTCTCGGATCGACTTCTCTGTGGCCGACACCGACGCCTGTCATTCTCACCGGTTGACCAACCCACCCAGCGGACGGCGAGACCGGTTCCGATCACGCACGCACGGGCGCACGCGAGGTGCGCCCGTGCGTCGTTATGAACGTGCGATTCTACGGGGCTGGACTTACGGAGCCGGCGGCGCCTCGATCTCTACCGGCTCGTTGAAGTCGAAGAACCGGATGACACGGACGACATCCTCGCTCTCGGTGTTCACGATCGGACCGCTCACCTCGATCTCCCGGACGCGTCCCTGGTCATCGACCCAGACCAGCACCGGCAACGCCTCGGAGGCGATTTGCTCCGGAAGCTCCACCGAACCGCCGGTCAGGCGCTCCGCCGTCGCCGCGAAATCGATCGTGCCCGCGATGCGGGTGGTCTCCACGCCATCCAGGTCCTCCATGCCGTCCACTCGCGCATCCTGGATCAGCCCGATCGAGTTGACGATCAGCGTGTCGGGATTGATCAGTGCCACGATGTTTTCCGAGCCTTCGAGCGGAATCCAATCCTCGCCGTTGCCCAGCGGATCCTGCAACCATGCCTGTCCATCGACCCCGACCGCGGTGACGTCGATCGCGCCGAATGGCAGGTCCACGGACACCGTTGCGGTGAAATCGACCGGCCGGCGGACCGCCCCGGTGATCTCGCGGACATTCAGCCCTTGGAAGATCGTGCTCTCCCCGCGGGTTGTCTCGATCTCGAACGCGAAGGTCGACAGCTCCGCCATCACCCTCGCGGCATTGCGCAGGATCTCGACGGCCTCGGGATCCCCCGTCAGTCCTTCCCCGAGTGATGCCACGCCGGGGATGACCGGCGTTCCTTCAGGAGTACCTCCGGGTGTCGCTTCAGGCGTGGCCTCCTGCGCCGAACCAGACTGCGCCCTGAGCACGGCCGCCAGGCCAGCCGCTCCCAGGGCCAGAAGACGACGGCGATTGAGCGATGGATCGACCCGGGTGATCAACGGGTGGATCCATCCTGGGCGGGGAGCGTCGGGTGTGGTCATCGAATTCGGCCTTTCTGG
>DASYVY010000139.1:0-3182 GCA_035936535.1 Thermomicrobiales bacterium
TCACCGAGCCGCCTGACGATCTGCCCCCGGGCGCCGCCGGTACGCTGATCGATGAACATGTCGATCACCACGATGTCGTGGCCACACTGCTGGGCCTCGCTCGCCATGGCGCGATCACGATCCAGGAGCAACGGCCGGATAACGACCGCGCAACCGGCGCCCGGAGCGATTATCTCCTGACGGTCGTCGATCCCGACGGAGTAACATCCCGGCTGGAACGCGACCTCCTGCGCGTCCTGTTCAACGGCAAACCAGTGTCGTTCGGCAGCGTGCTGCTGAGCGCCGTCAAAAGGCGGTTCGACGCGCACGAGCCCGAAATCCGGGCGGACCTCTACCAGGAAATCGTCGACCGCAAGTACTTCGCCCGGTCACCGGAGGCGACGCGTCGCCGCTGGCGCTCGTTGTCGTGGTTCGGTCTGGCCGGCTCGATTCCGGTGGGTTTGTTCCTGACCGTGCTCGTCGATCCCTTTGCGATTCTGCCGACGATCGCAGCGCTGCTGATCTGGTTGGTGATGCTTCGGCTGAGCAGAGCCATGCCGCGCAAGACCCGGATCGGTGCCGAAGCCGCCGCGAAATGGCGGGCGTTCAAGCGGTACCTGGAGTCGATCGACAGGCACGAGAATCTGGCCGAAGCGCGGGAGTTGTTCGACCGTTACCTCTCGTATGCGGTGGCCTTTGGGCTGGAACGCCACTGGCTCGCCTCGTTCGCCAGCGTCGGGGCACCGAGCCCCGGCTGGTTTGTCCCGGTGGGGGGTTTTGGCGATGGGGATTTCGATGGCGCCGAAACCATCTTCGATACGATGCAGGCCGGGCGAATGATCGGCCACTTCGGGGGACTTGGCGGTAGTGATGTCAACGTCCCGGATGTCGGGGCTCCCAACGTGGACATGCCGAACCTTCCCGACGGCGGTCTCCAGGATGTGGCGGACACGTTCGGCGGCGGGCTGCAAGACGCGAGCGATGGACTGGGTGGCCTGCTCGATTCGGCCGGATCGGTGTTCGACTCCATCGACATCGATTTCGACTTCTGACGCGTGACTATTCCGCAGTTGGCTCGCTCTCGCGTCTCCGTTCTCGACGTGCCGGTCGATCTTTTGCCTCGCACTGGCGTCGAATCCTGGCTCCAGTCGGTGATGACCTCGGGGAACGACCCGCGATGTCGTCACCTCGTCACCCTGAATCCGGAATACGTGATGGCCGCCGACCGGGATGACGACTTCCGGAAGGCATTGCGGGAGGCCGACCTCGCGGTGCCGGACGGCGTGGGGATCACACTGGCCATGCGCTGGCTCCGGCGGCGGAGATCATCGGATGGACCGTTCGATCGTGTCACCGGGGTGGACGTTACGGAGATCGTCGCCGCAATCGGTGCGGCCAACCGGGTGCCGGTCTTCCTGCTCGGGGCGGGGCCCGGGGTGGCCGCGGTCGCTGCCGGACGCCTCTCGGCGCGTCACCCGGGGTTCGTGCTGGCCGGCACCTGGGGTGGGGGGACTGCCTCGCCGTCCGATGACGCCCAAGCGCTGGCCCTGATCCGGGCCTCCGGCGCGGTGGTCGTGCTCGTGGCGTACGGTGCTCCGGGGCAGATTCACTGGATCGCCCGCAATCAGGAGGTGCTCGCCGCCTCCGGCGTCCGGTTGGCGATCGGCGTCGGCGGGGCGCTGGATTTCATCGCCGGGACGGTCCGCCGTGCTCCGGCATGGGTACGACGGGCAGGGTTCGAATGGTTGTACCGGTTGTTGCGTGAGCCTTGGCGATGGCGGCGCCAGCTGGTGCTGCCCCGCTTCGCCTTGCGAGTCGCAATGGCAGGGGTCAGGCAACGGCTCGGCGCGAGGCGCAGCGCAAGTCCTGGCGTATGATTTGGCGCGACAGCGGACGGTGATCCCGGCTGCTGTCGCTGTAAGCGGCGGCGCACCGGGATGCCCGCATCCCGCTCGGGCGTCACCGGGGGAAATGGCTCCCTGAAGATCGAGCCCTCGCACTCTCGAAGACGCACCCGCTTCGCGTTCCACGAAAGAGATCCGCACCCCGATGGCGCAAACGCAGCCCTCCACGTATCCCACCGGTCAGGTTCCGTGCAGCTATCACCCGAATGTCATGACCGGTCTTCGCTGCAATCGCTGTGGCAAGCCGATCTGCCCCGCCTGCGCGGTACGGACGCCGGTGGGGATGCGTTGCCCCGATTGCGCCGGTGTCCGTGGCTTGCCCACGTATCGCACCCCGACCCAGGATCTGACCCGCGCCATCGGGGCCGGAGTGCTGGTCGCGATCGGTACGGCGGTGCTCTGGCGATTTTTCCCGCAATGGCAGTTCTACCTCTGCCTGCTGCTCGGCTTCGGGGTGGTCGAATCAATGGCCCGGATCGTTCGTGACAAGCGCGGCCGCGACCTCCAGCTAGCGGCGATTGCGATCGTCAGTCTCGGGCTGCTCCTGAGCCGCGTGCTCCTGGCGCAGCGTTTCGGTGTCACCTTGGCGGATGTCAACGCGATGGAAGAGCGGCTGGTCACCCCGGCGATCTTCGAAACTTACGGCCCCTTCGCATCGGTCGGCGATGTCCTGCAGCTGCGACTTATCCCGGACCTCCTCTATGCCGCCGTCGCGTACCTGATCGCCTGGGTCCGGTTCCGCTGATGTCGTCGCGGCCGGACGGCAGTTCGTCCGGAACCAGCCGGTCCGGTTCGATGCCCCTGCCGGAGCGATCCCGATCGGGGTCCGGCATCGCGGTCCTCGCCGCGATTCTCATGGCCGGGAATATCCTCAGCCGGTTGCTGGGGCTGGTCCGGGAGCAGTTGGCGGCGTCGCTGTTCGGAACCGGTGACGCGATCGCCGCCTTCACCGTTGCCGACAATCTGCAAACGCTGCTGTTCGACCTCATGGTGAGCGGTGCGCTCCAGGCCGCGCTGATCCCGGTCCTCGCCCAGTGGGCCGCCCCGGACTTGGCGAGCCGCCTAGAGCTGCGCCGGATTGGCGGCACGCTGATCGTGCTGACGACCACCGTGCTTGGTGGGCTGGCAATGCTGGGGATGATCGCCGCTCCCAGCCTGGTCGACGGGTTGATCTGGTTTTCCGGGCAGCCAGAGGCTCGCGGTGAGGAAACCCGGGAATTGACGATCCGGCTGGTGCGGATCATCCTCCCCGCCGCGGTGCTGCTCGGGGTCGGCACGCTGCTCCAGGCAATCCTGTAT
>DASYVY010000140.1:0-3467 GCA_035936535.1 Thermomicrobiales bacterium
AACTGGTAGTACCGGTCAGTCGCTTCCCCAGCTGGGCCGGAGATGATGAGTGGGGTGCGCGCCTCGTCGATCAGGATGTTGTCGACCTCATCCACGATGGCGTAATTAAGGTCTCGCTGGACGGCATTGGCGATGTCGACCACCATGTTGTCGCGCAGGTAATCGAAGCCGAACTCGTTGTTGGTCCCATAGGTGATGTCCGCCTCGTACGCTTCACGGCGGCTGACGGGGCGAAGCCTGGCGAACCGTTCGTCCTCGGAGATGTATTCCGCATCGTAGATGTACGCGGTGTCATGCTGCAGGCACCCGGTCGAGAGCCCGAGGTAGTCGTAGATCTCTCCCATCCACTGCGTGTCGCGCTTGACGAGGTAGTCGTTGACCGTGACCAGATGCACCCCTTTGCCGCTCAGGGCGTTGAGCGCAATCGGCAGGGTCGCGGTAAGGGTCTTGCCCTCGCCCGTCCGCATCTCCGCAATCTTGCCTTCATGGAGCGCGATACCGCCCATGAGCTGGACGTCGAAGTGCCGCTTCGCCTGAACGCGTTTGGCGGCTTCGCGCGTTGCCGCGAAGACCTCTGGAAGCATCTCGTCGAGATCGGCCTCGTCCCGATAGCTCGAACGAAGCTCGGCGATCAGCGCGCGGATTTGCTCACGAGACATCGATTCGAACGAGGGTTCGAGATCGTTGATCTCATCGACAATCGGGCTGATCTGCGTGATTTCCTTGTCATTGGGATCGCCCATGAGCTTGGAGAAGAATGAGCGCATGTGGTGTCTGCTCCGGTGTGCATTCCGTCCCGCCAGGAGCGGCTGGAACGCGGACAGGTGAAGTTTCGGTCAAAAGTATACTTGGGCGCGCAATCGACCGGTTTCCCAAAAGGCCCCAAGGCTGGTAGCGGAGTCCATGGCTGACATATCACACGCGACGTTCATGCGGCGAGTGCTCGAGGTGGTCCGGCTGATTCCCGAGGGGCGAGTGACCACCTATGGCATGGTCGCACGCGCGCTCGGCCAGCCACGATCGGCGCGAATGGTTGGCTGGGCGGTTCTCCGGCTGCCTCAAGACCATGATCTGCCGGCGCACCGCCTTGTCAACCGGGTTGGCTATCTGTCAGGTGGCTGGCACTTCGGCCATCCCCAAGTCATGCGTGAACTGCTCGAACAGGAAAACGTTCCGTTCATCGGTGCGTTCCAGGTGGATCTCGCTCTGTGTGCCTGGGACCCTGCGGACGATCCCCGGGTCGAGAAGATCGTCTGTACCTTCTTCGATGAAGGCTCAGTTTGACAGGTCCTCGGAGGGGGAGGCGACTTCGATGGCGTGGCGCAGGTTCCTGGCAGCGCCGGCTGGATCCGGGGCGTTGAGAATGGAAGACGCGACCGCGACGCCATCTACTCCGGCGGACAGGGCCACATCGACATTCGCCGGACCGATTCCGCCGACCGCGACGACAGGCAGGGTTGTGAGGGAGCGGCGGCGTTGCAGCTCCACTGCCCCGAGTGCAGTCCCGGCATCGTGCTTGGTCGCTGTCGAGAACAACGGACCGATGCCGAGATAGGAGACCCCGCGTGACTCGGCGGCTCCGATCTGGTCATCCGTCTCGGGCGAGTATCCGACGATGAAACCGAGGCCCCCGGTCCGCCGGGCAAGAGCCGTATCGGCATCATCCACGCCGAGATGCACCCCGGCCGCGCCAACGTCGACAGCGATCTGGAGGAAATCATTGACGATGAACGGTACCTGGTGTGCCGAGCAGATGCGTTGCAGCCGCGACGCGACCTCGAAGACCCGATCCGCGGATGCATGCTTGGCCCGGAGCTGGACACACGTCAGGCCTTCCACGATGCAGGACTGAACCACGTCCATCAGGTCATGCGGGCGAATAGCCAGGTCGGCCACGAGGTAGAGCTTCAGGCTGTTGCGGACGACGTGGCGATCCATCAGATATCGGCGGGCACCGCTTGAGTCTTCGGCAGGTCCACGGCGTGGTTGACCGGTGAATGACCGGACCCTATGGAATACGATGCGATCAGCGCGGCCTCGACATATCGCTTCGCCCGTTCGATGGCGGTCAGCGGGTCATCACCAAGCGCAAGACAGGCCGTGATTGCCGCCGAAAATGTGCAGCCGGTGCCATGGGTGTTGGACGTGTCGACACGCCTGCCCTCGATGGGAAGGAACGCGGATCCGTCGTACACCAGGTCAATCGGCGGTCCGTCCAGGTGCCCTCCCTTGACGACGACATAGGCAGGACCGAGGTCGTGTATCGCGCGTGCCGCTTCGCGGGCATCGTCAAGGGAGCTGATCGACATTCCGCTCAGGATCTCTGCCTCCGGCACATTGGGAGTGACGATGGTCGCTTTCGGGATCAGCTCCGATTTCAGCGCACCGACGGCATTTGCCTGGAGGAGTGTGACACCCGATTTTGCTACCATCACGGGATCGACGACCAGAAAGGGAATGCCCCAGGCCTCCAAGCGATCGGCGACATTCTGGATGATCGAGCGGCTACTCAGCATCCCGGTCTTGGCGGCGTCAGCACCGATATCTTCGGCAACAGTGTCGATCTGCGCAATCACGACTTCGTCGGGTACTTCGGCGATGGCCGCCACCTCAACGGTGTTCTGGGCGGTAACCGCGGTCACGATGGAGGTTCCGTACACGCCAAACGCGAAGAATGTCTTCAGGTCTGCCTGGATACCGGCACCGCCCCCGGAATCGGAGCCGGCAATCGTCATGGCTTTGCGCAACGTAGTGGTCATGGTTCTCTTTCTCCGCGAAAGGAGGCGCTGGTGAGCGGTGCGGTTGGCGCGGGGGCATCCCGGCGTGCGGCGCGGGCTTACCGGTATTGTCCCATAGGGCCTGTCGCATCGTTCAGGCCGGATGGGGCTGAATGCGGGCCACTATACTGGGGTGGAATGCTTCAGGTGCATGACCCGTCATCCCTCTCAATCCACGAAGGACACTCCGCCCCATGAACGTTCGAGAAGGTTTGCAGGACATAAAGCGCCGGTTGGAGGACAAGGGAGCCAGCCCGAAATCGATCCAGCTGGTTCAAACCATAGAGCAACGGGCGTCTTTGCCGGCGGCCGCGTCCGCGTCGGCGACATCGCTGCTGCAACTTGTCAGGATGCTGATGCGCTCCCCCATCTCGAACAGCGACCCTGTCGTCTACAACGATTTCGTGCGAATCGAGGCTGAGCTGGAGCAGCGGGCGGATCAGTTCCGGGCCGAGAAGGAGGCAGAGGACGCCCGGCCGGTACCGAAGTCGCGCAAGTATTACAAGTCGCTCAAGGACAGCGACAAGAAGGGCACCTGAACCGCATAGGCGACATATCGCGTGGTGTGGCGAGCGAACAGGCACCCCAGCAGTTGGCGATTCGGTCCAAGTGCTGGGGTGTCAATCTTCTTGACGCGGTGGCAGAGATGTCAACCGCGGGTGGGACCGAGCAGGCCGAACGAGCCGTCGC
>DASYVY010000141.1:0-1827 GCA_035936535.1 Thermomicrobiales bacterium
ACCTTGCTCTGTGCCCAGAGCATGAACACGAGCCCCGGAATCATGAACACGAAATAAAGTGGATCGAAAAACATCTGGACCTTGTCCTTGTGCTGTTCCGAGGGTTCGCTGCCACACGCGCCCTGCCAGGTGGCATAGACGGCGAACCGCTCGCGGGAAGAGTTCCTGCCTCGTTCCGTATGCCTATTCTACTCGAAAATACGCCTAAACTGGATACCCGGGACTCCGGAAGCGGCATTGTGATCCGGATCACGACGGTGTCCCCTCTTCCCGGTCATGACACCGTGTTCCGGCTTCGTGCCACAATTCGGCAGAGAGTTGCCGTTGCCCGATGCCCGGGCCCGCCAGGATGCGCCGCAGGATGTGCCGTTGGAACCTCTAACCAGTGACGACGCCCCGATACCCCAGTTCGACATGGGTGGGATCGTTGAACGGGAACTCGCGATGTCGATCCGGGCGCTCGAGGGCCGGGCGCCGCTGATGGCCCGGATGGCCCGGTATCACCTGGGCATGATCGATAGCGTCGGGAACGTCACCGAGCCGGCGGTGCGGCGGGCTGTCCAGGGCAAGCGGATCCGGCCGATGCTTGCGCTTCTGACCTGCTCCGCTGTCGGCGGCGATATCGGGGCGGCCGCCCCGCTTGCCGCCGCGATCGAGCTGCTGCACAACTTCACCCTGATCCACGACGACATCCAGGACCGCAGCCCAAACCGGCGCCATCGTGCCACCGTCTGGCGCATCTGGGGGGACGCCCAGGCGATCAATGCCGGCGACGCGATGTTCGCCGCCGCCCAGCTCACGCTTCTTCGCGTCCGTGATACCGGTGTGCCCGAGGGGATCGTGCTGGACCTCCTGGCCGAATTCAACCGGATCACGATCGAGCTTGTGGCGGGCCAGGTCCTCGATCTGGAGTATGAGGGCCGGGCCGATGTCTCTCCCCATGATTACCTGTCAATGATCTCGGGCAAGACGGCCGGCATCGTCCGGTTCGCGGCCTGGGCCGGGGCGAGGACCGGCGGCGCTAAGCCGGAAATCGCCGAGCGCCTTGGGGTCTTCGGGCAAGTGCTCGGGATCGGCTTCCAGATCCAGGACGATCTTCTCGGAATCTGGGGCACCCGCGACATCACCGGCAAGGACGCGGCGGATGATATCCGCCGGCGCAAGCAATCGCTCCCAATCCTGATGCTGCGTGAGGAGGTATCCGACGCTGAGCTGGCACGCCTTAACGATCTCTACGAGCGGGATGAGGTCGACGGCGACGGGGTCACGGAGGTGCTCGCCGCTCTGGATCGCCACCGTGTGCGGGAACGGGTCGCCACACAGGTCCGGATCCATCACGACCAGGCATTGGACGAACTGGACGGGCTTGCCCGCGATCTGGGCCTTCAGCCGACGGAAGCACTCCGGCAACTGGCCGAGCGCCTTGGTGACCGCACCTTCTGAGCGACCGTCGCGGCCGGCCCCGATCCGTCCGCACCGTCGAGTATGCTAGCCGCATCAATCAGACAGTGCTCCACGCCCGGGCACCGTGGTCGCACAACGTGCGGCCATGGGTCGTCAGGGGCTCACGGACGAGGCAGGCTCATGATATCGACAGCAGCGCGGCTGGACCCGACCATCCTCTCGTATCTCAAGAAGGACTTGCTTCTCCGCGAAGGCCACTTCGAGTATCGATCCGGCCGCCATAGTGGCGTCCTGCTTGACCGCGATCGGCTGGTGACCGATCCCAAGGCCGCAAGCCGAATGGGATACGCGCTGGCGAAGGCGTTCTTCACGGGAAAGATCGACACGGTTGCCGCGCCGAGCATCTGGGGCGCCGGTCTGGCA
>DASYVY010000142.1:0-2902 GCA_035936535.1 Thermomicrobiales bacterium
CGATGACGGTCAGGAACAATCCCACCAGGATCGAGCCGGCCAGGCCGAACCACGACAAGGAGCGCCAGCGGCGACGCGTCGCCTGGGGTGACCGGGTGAAGTACTTGCGGTCGACGATTTCTTGATAGAGATCCGCCCGGATCTCCGGCTCGTGCGCGTCGAACCGCCTTTTGACGGCGCTCAGCAGCACGCTGTCGAACGAGACCGGCTTACCGTTGAACAGGACGCGCAGGAGGTCGCGTTCCAGCCGGGATGTTACTCCGTCGGGATCGACGACCGTCAGGAGATAGTCGCTCCGGGCACCGGTTGCGCGGTCGTTATCTGGCCGTTGCTCCTGGATCGTGATCGCGCCATGGCGAGCGAGGCCCAGCAGTGTGGCCACGACATCGTGGTGATCGACATGTTCATCGATCAGCGTACCGGCGGCGCCCGGGGGCAGATCGTTAGGCGGCTCGGTGATGATCTCTGCGACAAGTCCGGTGGCGGGGTCCCGGCCCCGGACGAACCAGAGCACGATGACACCTACGATGCCGCCGACGAGAAACAGGACCATCGCCATCAGGAAGATCAGGCGGATCCAGGCTTCGGTGGTGCTCATGCGATTGCCAGGCGCTGGGCGTAGAGCATGACGGCTCTGTTTCTATCCGAAGCCGCGGCCACCACCTCCGCCGCCGCCGCCGCCACCTCCCCCGCCAAAACCGCCGCCGCCACTGAATCCACCGCCGCGGCTGCTGCCGAAGCTGCCCGATCCCGAGCTTTCTGCAAAGGCCTTGGCGACGGTACCGAGCATTCCGAAGAAGTCGTTGCTGCCTCCCTGGAGGCCGCGTCCCGCTGAATCGCTGGCGTCCTGGAGATCGGGCATATCGAAGCCGTCACCGGAGTCACCGGACCTCGCTTGACCGCCTCCGATCGTTCCGCCGTAGCCGCCATACCCTCCGTATCCGGTGCCGGGGAACGTGGTCCAGCCCCCAGATCGTCGCCGGCGCCGACCGCCCATGCCGCCGCCGATCACGACCATGCCGCCACCGCCGAAGATATCCGGTGTCGCGACAGGAGGGGCGTAGGCGAACCGCGACACCCAGGCTTCATCGAGACCGAAGGCCACCGCATATGGGACGTACTTGTCAAGGATGGCTCGGGATTCCTCGAGGTCACGCCGCTGGCTGATATCGAGCAGGTATGCCTTGAACGCTCGCCACTTGGCGGCGGATTCCGCTCCTGCCATGGTCTTGGCGGGCATCGCGTCGGCCAGTCGTCCCGCCATCAGGTAGAAAACGATGCCGATTACTATCGGGAAGAATGCCCAGCCGGTCGTTGCCCCCATCCCAAAAATCACCAGAGCCACGACAATTGCGCTCAGCAGCGGGATCAGCTTGAAGATGCGTCGCATCCGATCGCGGGTCCGCTCCGGTGATTCCCGGAAGTATTTGTGGTCGACAAGCTCCTGATAGAAGCCCACGTGGATCTGGTCGTTTTCCGAGGCGAAGGCGCCAGCCACGGTCGGCACCTCGACCCGTGCGCCGGCCGCGGCCCCCGCGCCGAAGATCACGTTGAGCAGCGTCTGCTCGTAGGGTTGCAGCGTCTCGGAATGCGGGAGCAGTTCGAGTTGCAGTCCCGACGACATTCCGTCCGACTTCGACGAGTTCATCCGAATCACGTTGCGCTTGACCAGGTCAAGGACCGTCGCGACGACATCCCGGGAGTGCGCTCGCTCGTCGAGAAGCGTGCCCGCCGCACCTGGCCGGAGATCGTCCGGTGGCTCGGTGATGTACTCGGCCACCAGTCCAACTTCAGGATCCCGGCCACGGACAAACCACAACAGGTACGCCGCCAACCCGCCCCCGACCAGAAGCAGCAGTCCCGCCACGAGCAGGATAGTGCCGGCGATCGCGGAGCGCTCTTCCCGTTCTTGCCGCGCTTCGCGGAGCTGATCGTCCCTGACCTGCCATGCGGGTTGTAACGCGTCGGTGATGGGCGGGAACTGGAGCCGCACATTGAGCTCGTCGCCCTGCCCGAGGTTCGATGCCCGCCAGGTGTAGGTAGTTCCGTTGACTTCCACATCCTCTGGGAATGCGATCGTCTGGTCCGGCGGGACCGCCTCTGGCAGATTCAGCGTGACCGAGGCTGACCTGACCGGGGCAACCTCTGTGACCGCCTCCGAAATCGCGACCCACCAGACCTGCTGGTTGGCCGGTTCGAGATCCTCGTACACCCGGATTCCGCCGAGAACGTCGTATTCCAGAACGATCAGCCGGGTACTGTCCTGTGGTGACGTCGGGTCGAACGCATAATCGATCGCCAACTCGCCCGCCTGCTCCAGGTACGTGAACGTCCCCGGGTCCTCGTCATAGCGGCGTGGCGGCAGGTAATCGAGGGGCTGTGGCTCGGCGCCGGGGTCCTCCGCCACCGCGATGCTGACATCTTCGATCGCTTCGACGCGGCCGAGCGGAATGTTGGCGAACCCTGTCCGGAAAAACCCGTCGAAGTCAACGACCTGCCGTTCCGTGATGTGCATCGTTCCGTCCTCGCGGACGTCGATCGTGACATCGTACTCGGCCCATTCCACGCTGCGATCGGCCTGCTGCGCGGAAATCGAGGACGATGGAAGGAGTGCGGTCAGCCCAACCATGGCCAAGACAACGATCGTCAGCCACCAGCGCCCGCGCTGCCACGTCATCGTAGGCACTCTGGTCCGCATGCTTGCCCTGTATCCTTTCGCCGGTGGCGGTTTGCAGATCGGTCCTATTGAGTCCAGCGCTGTCGTTGCATCAAGTATCGCACGACGCTCTCGCCGCCGAGCGCTACACTAGAGGCGCGTTCGGGTCGTCCGAGCGATGCCACGGCAGCGATCGAGTGCCATCACGAACCAGAGGCGCCGGTGGCAGATCGAGCGGCGCCTCGA
>DASYVY010000143.1:0-2238 GCA_035936535.1 Thermomicrobiales bacterium
CTCGAGGCCGCGTCCTCGAGCTCCAGATCACCAACGTGTCGACTGAAGGCAAGCGCGAGCGGCAGCACGACATTCGCCGCGATGCTTACCGCGCGACTCTGGCCGATCGCGGGACGCCCAGGCATGTTGCAGAGCTCCCGGATGACATCCGGCACGTCCGATCGCTGGCGAACGCGCTCCAGCAGCACCGGGAACGGATCGCCATCCGTGCGATCGAGAAGATGCGCGGCGCACATTAGCCGGGCGACCGGGTGATTCGCGGGACGCGTGCGGGCACGCGACCATGCCGTGGCCGGAACCGGTCTGTCCCCCACGGTGGCGGCCATCTTCAGCCAGGCAGCCTCGATAACCTGGAGCTTCGTGAGCGAGAGGCCGGAGATGTGGGCGTCCGTCGGGGACATGGGGAGGAATCCGGCGCTGCCGAGCACCATCGCCATCGACCAGTGGTCACCAGGGCCAGTGGTCGTTCCCGGTTTCTGGCGTTCCCCGATCCGGGCAAGTATCAGGCGCTCAGCCACGGCAACCATCGGCGCGCGATTCTCGATGTACCCGAAGGCGTCGAACAGCGCCCGGAGGGCCACGTCACCCACCGATCGCACACAAAGCTCGCCCTCGAATTGCCGCACTCTGGTATCCAGGCGCCGATCCCCGAGTCGCCAGATCACGGATCGCAGACGCTGTGGGTCACGAACCGCAAGGTCGGCGGCGCAAACGTCTCCTCCCAGCTCCGTCCAGATCCCTGGCAGCCGCGCATCGATCGAGAACAGCACATCGTCCGGCACACCGAGCGTCACCACTGGGACGAGTTTCCCGTCCGCTCGGCGCGTTTCCGTCGTGTCGATGCGCGATACGACATGGAGGATGACGGTGTTGTAGCGATCGTCGAGATGGTGACCATGCGTGATCCATTCGCTGGAACGCCCATGGATCTCGACTGCTCCCGTGACAAGCCCTTCGCCTTCGATCTCGATCATCGCGTCGCTGAAGTCGGGGCCGAACCCGTGGGACCAATGCCCGTGGAAGATGACGGTGACCTGGCGGCCGTCGATCGTCCGCATGTCCCGGGTGAGTGCACCATGCCAGGCCGCGCTCATCGCCAGCTCGCGGGGAGGTTTCGACGCCATCCGGCCAGCGGTGGAGGCAGTGTCCACCGGAACGGGATCGATCACCGATAGACCCTCCATGGGACGTGCGGGCATCCGGAGCGAGAATACAACCGAGTGTATCTGCCAGTCCGAAGGTAGATGACCGGCACCAGCAGGTCAAGGAGGGAGCGCAAAAGGCCCGGCTCCTCCCGAGGAGAAGCCGGGCCTTCTCACCTGACGGTTGGGTGCCAGTGCGATCGGTCAGTTCTCGAACCGCACCGGTTCCGCCGGGGCTGGCGCGTCAAGCTCGGCACGCCGGCGATCGTTGCGGTACTGGTCAACGGCCGCCTGAACGGTTCCCAGCGCAAGCGTTGCGCAGCGAACCCGGCTCTTGACGACATCCGCGCCCATTTCTTCGATCATCGTATGGGTGCCGAGCGCCTTGATGTCGTCGAGCGACATGCCCTCGACCATTTCCGTGATGATGGATCCCCCGGCCTGGCTGATCGTGCAACCCTCTCCCTCGAAGCTGACATCGGTGACCCGGTCGTCGTCGATCTTGAGGTAGAGGGTGATCAGGTCGCCACATCCGGGGTTGCCGCCGCCGAGCTGGACATCGGCATCGTCCATCCGGTGGCGACCCCGTGGATTCTCGAAGTGATCGAGCAGGATTTCGATGTATTCTTGGCGGTCCACTCGTATCTCTCGCAGGGGTAATCTATCGAACAGTGATGGTTCGGGATGGTTCGCACGCCTGGCGACACGCTGCTAGACGCCCTCGCTCTTCTCGATCGGCACGTTGACCAGGCTTCCCCACTCGGTCCATGAGCCGTCGTAGTTGCGGACGTTGCCGTATCCGAGAAGGTAGGACAGCACGAACCAGGTGTGACTCGATCGCTCGCCGATCCGGCAATAGGCGATAACGTCCTTGTCGCCGGTGATGCCTTCGGCCTCGTACAGCGCAGTCAACTCGCTTCTGTGCTTGAACGTCCCATCCGGGTTCGCGGCGGTTCCCCAGGGGATGTTCCTGGCACCGGCGATGTGGCCCGCTCTCTGGGCTCCTTCCTGGGGGTACCCGATCGCGTGGAGCAGCTCGCCGGTGTACTCCTGTGGGGAGCGGACATCGACGAGTGCCTGGTCTCCCGCGTTGACA
>DASYVY010000144.1:0-6539 GCA_035936535.1 Thermomicrobiales bacterium
CGGGCGAAGTCGACCGCGCAGACCGACTCGTCGAAGATCACCCATCCGCCCGAGCCAAGCATTCCACCCACATCCCCCAGCGAGTCGAAATCCACGGGGATATCGAGATGCTCTTCCTTCAGCGGGCCGGCCGAGACGCCACCTGTCTGGACACCCTTGAACCGGTAGCCCTCGCGCATGCCACCGTAGACATCGTTGAACAGGGTGCGAAGGGTCATGCCCATCTCGACCTCAACAACACCGTGGTGATGCATTGGTCCCTGCACGGTCATCAGCTTGGTGCCCTTGCTGTTCTCCGTGCCGAACCCGGCGTACCACTCGCCACCGTTGAGGATGATGTCCGGGACGTTGGCGAGAGTCTCGGTATTGTTGGCGATGGTCGGACGCTTCCAGAGCCCTTCCTCGACGGATCGGGGCGGTTTGGTCCGGGGCTGGCCGCGAACTCCCATGACGGAGAACATCAGTGCGGACGCCTCTCCGCAGATGTAGGCGCCCCCCCCGGTGCGAACCCGGAACGCCACATTCTTCCCGCTGCCAAGAATGTTCGTGCCGATCAGGCCGAGCCGCTCAGCATCCGCCACCGCCTTGCGGAAGCGCCGGATCGCGAGCGGGTACTCACCACCGATGTAGTTGTATCCGCGCTCGGCACCGCAGGCGATGCAGGCGATGAGAATGCCTTCGAGGATCCGGTGAGGATCGAACTCGTGCAGATGACGATCCTTGTAGACGTTCGGCTCACCTTCATGGCTGTTGCAGACCACGAACTTGGGGGTGACCCGTGCCTTGCGCCCGCTCTCCCACTTTACGCCGGCCGGGAATCCTCCCCCTCCGCGGCCCCGGAGATTCGCCGCCGTAACCTCAGCGATCGCTTCCTCCTGGCTCATCTCGAAGAGGACCTTGAAGTACCCGGCATAGGCGCCGCGGGCAATGGCGTCCTCGATGGAGTCTGGCTCGATGACACCCGCATTGCGGGAGATCAGCTGAAGCTGGTGTTTGAAGAACGGGTGAGAGCTAAGCGGAGGGATGTTGCCAAGAGCGTCAGGACCGCGAACACCGATGGCGAGGTCATCCCTGGTTCCGGCGACGATGCCGGAAACATCGTCCACCCTGACCGGGCCGTAGACCACCGGCGGCTGCTCCGGGCGCTTGACCTCGATCCAGGGCTCCATCCAGAAGGCCCCGTTTCCGGAGACCTCGCGAACGATGGCTTTGGAACCGAGCTCGGCATGGCATGCCGCAAGCACAGCCAGCGCACCCTTGGCTATCGAGCTGCTGCCCACCCCTACGCTGACGACCGTATCAGGTCCGTCCCACAGATGGCTCCACTTCTCGATGGCCTGTGCCTGGAATGCCAGGAACTCGTCCCTGGAGCTCAGCCTGGTGAGGCCGCTGGGATGCGTCAACGTATCAGCCATGGGTCACCTCTCGTACCTCGGGCGCGTGGAGTTGCGCGACGGCGCGTTCAACGAGGTCTGTCAGGGAGTCCGGGCTCACGGGACCATGATATGCATCGTCGATCTTCACCACGGGCGAGAGATCGCATACCCCGAGGCACCCGTTTACGACCTGGACGCTCATCTGCTTGTCGGGTGTCGTCTCGCCGTCTTCAACGCCATAGCGATCCTGCATCCGTTGCACGAGCTGCTGCGAGCCCATGACGTAGCAGGACATCCCATGGCAAATCAGCATGTGATGATGACCGCGTGGCTCGGTCCGGAAGTCGGCATAGAAGGTGAGCAGGGCATACAACCGGTTGACAGTCGTGTTCAGGTGCTCGGCAACGATCTCCGCCGCCTCCGGAGACACCCACCCGAAGTGCTCGTTGATTTCCTGAAGGGCCAACAGGAGGAGTTCCTGGGATTCTTCGTAATCGTCGAATCGGAAATGAGACACCAGTTCCCGGACGACGTCGAGATCGATGTCCTGCCTCCCGGTGTATGGAGAGGGCACGGGAAGCATGACATGCGGCTGGTCGGCGTGGGCCACTCTGGGAACCTCCCTGCCGCATCGAATTCAAGGCACGATGTCACCGCGGCAGCGTACGGCAAGTCACATCACATATCGTAGGCGAGTATAACAGCGGGGCAAGGCAGGCCCTGTTCGGAGCCACGCTAGCCCGGAAGCATTCGTGCGTTAGCTCCCGGCACGGAACAGCGCACGGAAGTCGCCATCGAATTCCTTGAGGAACTCGTGCATGTCGACGACATCACCCGCGTCGATGCGCGGTCCGTCGAGGGGTGCTTCCAACTCGATTCCAGGCTCCTGGGCTTCCTGGATGCTCCGGATCGCCTTTTCGCTCAGCTTGCGAAGGGCAAGTTGGGCATCTTCGGGATCGCCATCGGTGAGAACGGCGGCGACGAAATTCCGTGCGTGGCAGTCTGTGCACTCGACGAGCATTGTCCACATGTCGGGCTTGCGGGAGATGACGTGGATATCTTCGGAGTGAAAGTCGCGGTGACAGACGGCGCACCGCTCCATACGGTTGAGAACGATCTGCTTGATCTTGACTTCTGAATCCATGGTGCCCTTGTCGTTTCAGAGATATCGAATCGTGGCCGAGTCATGTGGCGGGATCGCGGTGACCAGGGGAAACGAAATGTCGACCGCTTCTAACTGGACCGCTTCTTGTCGAAGTCGTCGAGATCCAGGGAATTGATGAAGTCGCGGAAAACGTCAAGGCGCTCGTCCTCGCCCGCCGAGCCTGTCCGCTCGCCCGAACGACCTGACGCCGGGGACGCGTCCCCCTCACCGGACTCGCTGGCGGGAGCGATCGAGGCGCTGTCTCCCTCGGTTTCGAGTGCAACACCGGCCTGCGACATGATGGCCTCGTCAACCATGATCCGGGAGCCGGTGCGGACGGCGAGGGCGATAGCATCACTTGGACGCGCATCGATCTCGATTGTTCGACCGTCCTTGTCAAGCAGGATCCGGGCGAAGAAGACCTGGTCGTTGAGATCGGCGATGACGATCTGATCAATGGTGGCGCCGACATCCGCCAGGATGTTGCGCATCAAGTCGTATGGAAGCGGCCGCGTCGGGGTGACGCCCTGCAACTCCATCGCGATCGCCTCTGCCTCATAGGCACCTATCCAAATCGGAAGGTGGCGGTCGCCTCCGACTTCCTTGAGGATCACGACCCGATTCTGAGTGACGAGGCTTACCCGAATGCTTTCTACCGTAGTTTCGATCATGGTCGGGCCCTTTCGCCGTCACGCGATCGTGAAGCGCTCATGACGATCGTCCTGGAAGCCAGCCTGGGTGATAACCGGCCCGGTCGGGCCTCATGCCATACTCCAGCCCCGCGTTTCATTCTACACCCCGGTTATCCGTCCCGACAGTCCGCCCCCGGTGCTCTGGCACCGTTGCACATGCATTGCGAATGGGATGCCACGGTCAGCCGGAAAGCTCCGGGTAGTCCTCGTGAGGAACCAACTCCATCTGCTCGAGCGGCCAGTAGGTGATCCACGCCTTGCCGATGATGTTCTCGATCGGCACGACGCCAAAGTAGCGCGAGTCCTCGCTGTTACCCCGGTTGTCACCCATCACGAACACGGAGTCCTCCGGCACCGTCAGGGGGCCGCACGTCTGGGCTGGGCGGCACTCCCAGTCCCGCCCCTCGTCAATGTAGGACTCGTCGAGTTGCACGTCGTTGATGAACACCTGATCGTCCCGAATCTCGACCGTATCACCGGCCTCGCCGATCACGCGCTTGATGTACGGTTTATCGGCGCTGGCGGATTCCGGGGGGTTGAGGACGACGATGTCACCGCGCTCGGGCTTGCCGAAGGGGTAGGATGGTTCGGCGTCAGGATCGGTCTCCACGCCGGGAATCCAGCCCAGCCACTGGTCCTCGTCGAAGGCGAAATAGGCATTGCGGTTCACCAGAAGCATCTCGTTGTTGTCGAGACTTGGCTCCATGCTTTGGCCATCCACCCGAAAGTTGAGGACCACGGCCCGGACCGCGACGAAGATGATCAGTGCCAGCAGGAGCGTCTCGATGATCTCCCGGACAACCGAAGGCCGCTTCGCGGTAGCCGGTTGCGGCGGAGCCTGGAGCGGCTCATCCGGCCCAGCGACTGATGTCGGCTCTCCGGCGTACATCCTCACGGGTTGGCCCTCCGGTGCCGTGATAGAAGGGTAGGGGCGTCGCTCGGAGCGCGGTTCGATACGCTGTTCATCCATACAGGGAAGACACCTCATCCAGCGGGCCGTTGGAGCGATCGGACCGGAAGGTCGGCCGGGATACACGGCGAGCGTAAGGTCCGTGAACGGACATGCGGATCACGCACAAGAGGGACGCAGGGGCGATCCCCTGCGTCCCTCTTGTGTCTCAATCGGTACTGGTGGCTAGAGCAATGTCGCGCCCGCAGACGCGCGGTCTAGATCTCGTCTGCGCGGATCTCGCGGCGCTCGCGAACGCTGGCTTCCTCTCGCGCTTCGCGCGAAGAGGCGGTCAGCGTGGATGCGGTGGCCGACGTGCCCTTGTCAAGCCGAGCCGCTTCTTCCCGCTCCTCCGCCGTCGATTCCGTCTTGAACTCGCGGATGCCCTTACCAAGCGCGCCACCGATTTCCGGCAGCTTCCCGACCCCGAAGATGATGACGACAATCACGAGGATGATGGCTAGTTCAGCGGGTCCAGGCGTAGGCATTGCGACTTTCCTCCTCAGGGAACGATCAGCGCGTTGGCGTACCGACCGGTGCGACGCTCGATGCACGCTGTGGGTCATAGCCTGGCGTCAGGATCATTGTAGGCGGGCCCGTGGTCGTTTTCAACGAACCACACAGCGTCGACACACATTCCAACATACGTGCCGGGTCCGGTTGGGGATTCCGAACGGCAGCCCTTAAACCTGTCCCATCATCCTCCGATGATGAAGCTGCTCATGATCGACAGGATCACGAACACGATGGCGGTCCCGATCGTGAACTGGAAGAGCGTCTTCTCGAATCCTCTTCGCGTCCGCTGGATGGAATCGGAGCCACCACCGAACGCACCGCTGAAGGACGACCCCTTGGTTTGCAGCAGGATGATGGCAATGAGGACGATCGCGATGATGATCGTCACGAGGTTGAGGGCGATATCCACAGAATGTCCGTTCCACTTCCGGCTGATCAATGACGGTCCAGGATCGTTCGCACGGTCTCCCGGTTGCGCACGTCAGCGTAGCACCGCCATCTCGGCCGCCGCAATCAGGAGCCGGACGCCGCGGCGATGATCCGCCCGAAGATGGCGGCATCGAGGCTGGCACTGCCGACAAGCAGGCCATCTATCTGGTCGACGGCCATCAACTCAGAAGCGTTCCTGTCCGACACGCTTCCTCCGTAGAGGATCCGAATGGTGCCGGCCGAGGCGGGGTCGTGCTCCCGGAGCCAGGTGCGAATGACGCTCGCCATCTCCGAAGCGTCCTCGGGTGTCGCAGCCGCATCGGTGCCGATTGCCCAGACGGGTTCGTAGGCGATCGTGACGGTTCCGGATGCTTCGGAGTCACCAGACGCGGCGAACGCGGACTGGAGCTGGCTTGTGACAATCGACGCGGCGTTGCCCACCATCCGGTCTTGCATCTGCTCACCAACACAAAGCACGACGTGAAGATCGCGGCCCAGCGCGGCCCTCAACTTGGCCCTGACAGTCTCGTCGGTCTCGCCGTGGACGATTCGGCGCTCCGAATGGCCGACGAGCACCAGATCGCACCAGGTGGACAGCATAGCCGCGGAGACATCACCGGTAAAGGCGCCGTCGTCGTTTTGCGAACAGTCCTGCGCGCCGACCCTGAGTGTGTTCCGGTCCACGGATTCGGCGACTGATACGATCCACGGAAATGGGGGGCACACCGCCACTTCGGCCGGGGAGTCCTGGGCGTTGCTGGCCACCGCCCTGGCCAGGGCCACCGCGCCATCCCGGTCGGTATTCATCTTCCAGTTGCCTATGACAAAGGGACGTCTCACGAGACTGCCTTCTCCCCGGCATCCGGGATGGCGGCGATGCCCGGCAGAGTCCGTCCTTCGAGAAACTCGATGGAGGCGCCACCGCCGGTCGAGATGTGATCGATCGCATCGGCCAGCCCCAGCGATTCGATCGCTGCCACCGAATCGCCACCACCGATGACGGTGTACCCGTCGGCGGCCGCCACAGCCTCGGCAACGGTGGCGGTGCCTTTCGCGAACGCCGGGTTTTCGGCAACCCCGAGCGGACCATTCCAGAGTACCGTTCGCATCCCGGCGATGCGTCCGGCGTACCGCGCCGCTGTCGCCGGCCCGATGTCGTAGATCGCCTCGTAGTTCCCGATGTTCTCGACCGGTCGGACCTTTCCGGTCGCGGCTTCCGGAGACTCCGCCACGACAGCGTCCGTAGGAAGGTCGATCGTCACACCGTTCGTCTCCGCGGCGGCGAGCAGGGCGGCGACATCTTGCGCATGGTCCCTTTCGACCAGTGATGTGCCAATGGGATGGCCCTGGGAGAGGAGGAACGTGTTGGCCATGCCGCCGCCGATCAGGAGCGTATCCACACGGGACAGGAGATGCTCCAGCACGACGATCTT
>DASYVY010000145.1:0-1622 GCA_035936535.1 Thermomicrobiales bacterium
GATATCGATCCGCTCTGCGACACCAGCAAAGAACGTCCTGATGCCATCGACCTCGGCCCTTAGGGTCGCGCCGTGGTAGGGGGGCATCAGCATGACCATCGCCGCGCCTGCCTCCTGGGCGGAGCGACTGCGCTCGGCGGCGATCCTCGTGCTGTAGTGGCTGGTGGTCACGATTACCGGCACGCGCCCATCCACCTGCTCCAGGCAGATTGCCTGCAGGCGATCCCGCTCGGCGTCGGTGAGCGCGAATTGCTCGGAGTAGTTGGCGAGGATGCAGATGCCATCGACCCCGGCATCGATCATGAAGTCGATGACGCGCCGCATGCCCTCCTCATCGACGGATTCGTCGGTGTGGAACGGGGTCGGCGCGATCGGGAAGACGCCACGATAGACGGTCGGTTTACTCATTTGGAGCTGCCTTTCACCGAGGTATACCTATCCGTCGTCATTCACAGGAATCATATCGAACCCTTCCCGGCTTACGGGACCTCCGATGGCTGCCCGTTACGGTGCGTTTCGCCAAGGGCGGCGATGTCCTTCACGATCAGCGGGTTCTCCAGCGCGGTTGTCTCGCCCGTTGACCCTCCGAGAAATGCCGATCGAATGATCCTGCGCATGATCTTGCCATTCCGGGTCCTGGGCAACTCCCGTACGAAATGCACTCCATCCGGTTGCATAGAGGCACCGAGTTGGTCCCGTACCATCTGCCGAACCTCTCCTGCAAGGGCTGGGCTCTGTACGTGGTCCTGTCGCAAGACCGCGAAGACGTGGACGACTTCCCCCTTCAGGTCATCCGGCACGCCGACCGCCGCCGCTTCCTGGACCGCCGGGTGAGTTGCCGCGGCGGATTCCAGCTCCGCGGGCCCTATCCGCCTGCCGGAGACTTTCAGGACATCATCCGAGCGGCCCCGAATGTACCAGTATCCTTCGTCGTCGATCTCCGTCCAGTCACCGTGAACCCAAAGGCCGGGAAATCTCGACCAGTAGGTCTTGAGGTACCGGGAAGGATCTTGCCAGAAACCCTGGGTCATTCCCACCCACGGCTGGCGGACGACCAGCTCTCCCACCGATCCCCGTCGAGACCCGCCGGTCTCGTCAACGACATCGGCGTCCATGCCAGGTATCGGGCCGGCAAAGGAGCAGGACCGGATCGGTTCGATGGTGAAGCATCCGAGAATGCCGCCGCTCGTTTCGGTGCCGCCCGAATAGTTGATGATGGGGCAACGGCTCTGACCGACCTCCTCGAAATACCAACGCCAGGATTCCGGGCTCCACATCTCGCCGGTGGATCCGAGGACGCGGAGGGAGGAGAGATCGTGTTTCCGTACCCACCCCTCGCCGTGGGATTTGAGTGCCCGGATCGCGGTGGGGGCAACGCCAAAGACGGTTACCTTATGGTTCTCCACGAGCTGCCATAGGCGGTCCGGCCCGGGATAATCCGGCGTGCCTTCGTAGAGCATGAGGGTCGCGCCGAGCATCATGCCGCCCGCGATCATCCAGGGGCCCATCATCCAGCCAAGATCGCTTAGCCAGAAGAGCGTGTCGTCGCTGTGGAGATCGAAGCAGTAGGCGAGATCGTGGGCGGCCTTGATGGGAAAGCCGGCGTGGACATGGACCGTTCC
>DASYVY010000146.1:0-9935 GCA_035936535.1 Thermomicrobiales bacterium
CCCTTGACCCCCGCCTTCGCAACGAAGAATGAGCGCATCGGATGCAGCTGTGTGAGCCGGCCATGGCTCTGTCGTGGTCGAGTGGGTTGCGATGCTCCGGATCCTGCCCGTTTCGCATGCCGGGGTCGACTCCATGTCGACCCCGGCATGCGAAACGGGCGGGAACCGGAGCATCGCAACTCTCTCGGCCACGCCAGAGCCATGGCCGGCTCACACAGCTGCACCCGATGCGCTCATTCTTCGTTGCGAAGGCGGGGGTCAAGGGCATCCCGGAGGCCGTCCCCCAGCAGGTTGAAGCCGAGCACGGTCAACGCGATCGCGACGCCGGGAACGATCGCGGCCCATGGCGCGAGCTGCAGCACGCCGTACGACGCCGACACCATCGATCCCCAGGAGGGGGATGGGGGCCTGTTGCCGAGCCCGAGAAACGCCAGTGACGCCTCCGCCAGTACCGCGAACGCGAAGTTCAGGGAGGCATGGACGATCAGCGGCGCGGTGATGTTCGGGAAGACGTGGCGCGTCATGATCCGGGGCACGGACGCGCCGGTCGCAACGGCCGATTCCACATAGCCGGTCTTCCGGATCGACAGTGTCGCACCGCGCACGACCCGCATGAACGCCGGCGCGTTGACGAGCCCGATCGCGATCATCACATTGGTCAGCGAGTTGCCCAGCGCGGTCACGATCGCGATCGCCAGAAGGATCGCCGGAAAGGCGAAGAGCACATCCATCAGCAACGTCAGCACCGCATCGACCCAACCCCCGACATACCCGGCGATCATCCCCAGCACGATCCCGATCGCGGCCGCGATTCCGACCGCGACGATGCCCACCTGGAACGAGATTCGCGCACCATGGGCGAGCCGCGAGAGGATATCGCGCCCGAACTCGTCCGTGCCAAGGAGGTAGCTGCCTCCGGGAGATTGCAGTTGCTGCCCGGCGAACTGCTCCGTCGGGCCATGCGGCGCGAGGAACGGGCCGAGGATCGCGACGATCGCGAAGGCGCCGATCAGAATGGCGCCGGTCAGGGCCAGGCGCTGGTGCAGCAGCACCGGGATCAACCCCGGGCGCCGCGGGACCCGGGCGACCGAAGCGATCGTTGGCCGCCGGGGATCGCCACGGGCAGGCAGCACGGGGGAGAGGTTGGTCAAGAGCTCCCTTTTCTCATGGTGCCGTTCCAGGGGCAGGGCTGGCTGGACGCCGATGTACAGCTACGCCGCGGACAGTCGACACGATGGACCGCATCCGCTCATAGGCTATCCCGGAGGGATGAAAAGGCCGCATCCGATCAATGGCTGCGCCATCGCCTATACGCGAAGCGGCCCATCGATCACCGCGTGATCGTCTATTGAGTCGGCCCCTACGATCGGCCAAAGTCCCCGCGGTAGCGGCGACCCTGTGCCTGTCCTGGCAGCCGCGTCGGAGCGCAGCGAATGGGTCCGATCGCCATTCGGGGCAGCCACACATGGCTGCCGCTACCTGACACGCGAAGCGTTGCCGCGCATCGAGCACGAGTAGCGCGGGGAGAAGATCAGGCATGGCGCAGGCGGGGATCGAGGACGGCGTAGAGCACGTCGACAACCAGGCTGACGAGAACGAACAGGAACGCGAGCACGAGCGTCACGCTCTGCACCACGGGGTAGTCACGATTGGCGATCGCTTCGTAGACGTAGCGACCGACACCGGGCAGGCCGAAGATCTGCTCCACAATCACGGTTCCGCCGAGCAGGTTGGCGACCTGGATCCCGGCGATGGTGAGGATCGGAATGCCAGCATTTGGCAGCACATGGCGCAGCAGCACCCGGCTCTGCGACAACCCCTTGGCGCGAGCGGTCCGGACATGATCCTGGCTCATCGCCTCCAGGACCGATGAACGGGTGATCCGCATCAGCACCGCGGCGAGCGGGAGCCCGAGGCTGATTGCCGGCAGGATCATCGTCCGCAGGTTCTGGATAGGGTCGTCGCCGAACGTCTGGTACCCGACCGGCGGCAGGACCTTGAGCCTGAACGAGAATAGCAGGACCAACAGTGTCGCGAGCAGGAAGTTGGGTACCGAGACGCCGATCAGGGTCACGATCGTGGCCAGGTAGTCGATGCCCGAGTTGCGCTTGAGGGCCGCGAGGACGCCGACCAGCAGCGCCGGAACGGAGGCGAGGATCCCCGCGAAGAGCGTCAGCTGGAGCGTGACTGGCAGCCGAAGCTGGAGTTCCTGGGTAAGCGGGCGCCGGGTCCTCAAGGATTGTCCAAGGTCGCCCTGGACGACATGCCCAAGCCACTTCACGTACTGGACCGGCAAGGGCTGGTCCAGCCCATAGGAGCGTCGGATCGCCTCCATCTGCTCCGGTGTCGAACGCCGGTCAGCACCCAGCAGGACCTCGACCGGATCGCCGGGAATCGAGCGCACGATAATGAAGGTGACGAGCGTCACGCCAAGCAGGATGGGGATCATCAACAGCACGCGGCGCAGGATGAAGGTCAGCACCGCGTGCTTGCGACGCAGGGCAGACCTGTGAGCTCAGCCATCGAGCCAGGTGTCGCGGAGTGTCTCCAGGCCACCGGACAGCATGTGGGTGAAGCCCCTGACGTTGCTTCGCAAGCCCTCGTAGGTGTCCGAGGTGTAGAGACTGATCCAGGGTGCATCGTCGATGATCATCTGCTGCGCCCGCTGGTACATCTCGGCGCGGGCGTCCCGATCGGTCTCCAGGAGGGCCTGCTCCAGCAGCGCATCGAGCTCCGGATTGCTGTAGCCGGCGGCATTGTTGACGCCTTCGGTCGTGAAGCTCTGTTCGAGGTACTCGTTCGGGTCCATGTACCCCGATGCGCCCATCACCGCGATATCGAAGTTGCCAGAGAAATAGTTCTCGATGTAGATGGCGTTTTCCTGGGCGTCGATCTCTGCCTCGATCCCGATCTGCCGCAGCTGCTCCTGCACTACCACCGACGTGCTGGAGAGGAACCCGTACTGCGACCAGGTCAGGAGGCGCGGCCGGAAATCCTCCGGGAGTGACAGGCCGGCGAGCAGCGCCTTTGCCCCCTCAATGTCAGGAGGCGGGATCTCGCCCTCGTACCCCGCCCAGAATGCCTCGGGATACAAGCCGATCAGTGGCTCGCCATACCCGAACACGGCAGCGTCGATGATGGCCTCCCGGTCCATTGCCTTAGCGACGGCCTGCCGGAAATCCACCTGGTCAAAAGGCGGTTTGCGCGTGTTGAAGGTCAGCCACCGCAGGTTGGTCGTGCGCTTCCCTGCCAGCACGATCGCATCGTCCGCTTCCAGGATCGCGATGTCCTTGTGCGGCACCTGCTCGATCAGGTCAACCGTCGCCGACACCAGCGCGGTCGTCCGCGACGTGTCCTCCGGGATGATGTTCAGCTCGACGCCGTCCAGATACGGCTTGCCCTGCTGCCAGTAGTTCTCGTTGCGGCCGAGCACGACGCGGGTGTTGGGTACGTACTCGGTGAAGGTGAACGGGCCGGTCCCGACCATCGCCTGGGTCAGGTCGCCCGTCCGCTCGACCTCCTCTTGCGGGACGATCGAAACGCCCCAGAACGCGAGCTTGGTCAGGAACGACGCGTCAGGAGACGCCAGGGTGATCACGACCGTCGCATCATCGGGCGTCTCGATCGTGGCGATGCCGCCAACGTACGAGGCCGAGGGCGAAGCGGTCTCCGGGTTCTGGACGCGCTCGAAGCTGTAGACGACATCGCTCGCGACAAAGGGCCGGCCGTTGTGGAATGTGACGCCCTGGCGCAGCGCGAACGTGTACGTCCGGCCATCGTCGGAGATCTCCCAGGATTCGGCCAGGGCGGGCTGCGGCACGAGCTCGGGATCAACCTCGACCAGCCCTTCGTAGACCAGCCCGACGACGATCCCGGCGGCGGCGAGCACGGTCAGGTGCGGATCGAGCTCGGTGGGGTCACCCTGGACCCCCACCCGGAGCACGCCCCCGGAGACGGGGACCGGCGAGGCATCCTGGCGTGTTGCGGCGGACGTAGCGGAGGCTCCAAAGAGGGGTACGGCGACCAGCGAGCCGCCAAGGGCTAGAGCGGTCCGGCGCGAGGTACGGAACGAGAGCGGCGATGCGGGAGAACTCGTGAACCGGGACATGAGGTGGAAGCTCCTCCGTGACCGTTGCCTGGCCGCCCGTTGGTGGCGCAAGCGATCACGACGCGGGGCCGGTGACAGTGGATACCGGCATTGGGAAACGCACGAGAGGAATGGGCGGCAAGACGGTGTTCACCCGCCGTTCCTGTCCACATCATCGTACGTCATCGCCTCATGCCGACGCACGATCCACATCCTCCGGGGTCCACAACCCTGGCCAGAGTGACTCGTCCAAGAGCCTCGGCGCTGCTCCGGCTGCGCCACCTCATCATGGCCAGCGTTCCCCGTCCGGTTTCAAGGGTGAACTACGATCGCTTCCAGCACATCACTCTGGCAATGACCTTGCGACCACGATCCCGCAGCCTGTCCGGGCATCGTGAGTGATGACCAGTAGCTCTTGCGTGTCCCTCGATCAGCCGTTTGGAGTGCCGTCACGTTTCATCGCGTCCGGTTGCTTCCCACTGTCGCCGTCCTCGGCTACAGTACCCACCAGGAGGAGGAAACCCGCGTCATGCAACTTTCAGGTGACTACAAGTTCGACGCACCGGTCGAGCGCGTCTGGCAATTCATGCTCGATCCGGATGTGCTGATGGCGTGCCTGCCCGGTTGCGAGCGGCTCGATCTCGTTGGCGAGGACGAGTACACCGCGACAATGACGATCGGCGTCGCGATGATCAAGGGCAAGTACGAGGGTCGTGTCAAGATCAGCGACAAGAACGAGCCTTCCAGCTATCGCATGCTGATTGAAGGCAAGGGTCCACAGGGGCAGATGTCCGGCGATGGCCTGATCGAGCTGTCGGAGCAGGACGGCGGCACCCTCGTCAGGTGGTCTGGCGACGCCAACGTGCGTGGCATGCTCGCGCGCGTTGGCAACCGGGTCATCCAGCCGGCCGCGAAGATGATCGTCGGGCAGTTCTTTTCGTGCCTGGAAGCCAGGGCCAAGGACGCCACGGCCTCCCCAGTCCAATGATGCTCTCGTCACTACGGATCGATACACCGTCGGCCCCATGTCCAGGAGGACATTTCGCGTGATCCAATCGCCACGAGTTTCTGTCACGACCACGATCAACGGGGAATCCCGCTCGGCCGAAGTCGAGCCACGCACGCTGCTTGTCCATCTGGTCCGGGACGAGTTCGGCCTGACCGGCACGCAGACAGGGTGCGAGACGGGCCAGTGTGGAGCCTGCACCGTCCATCTCAATGGAAAAGCGGTTAAGAGCTGCATGGTGCTCGCGGCCCAGGCGGACGGCCAGGCGGTCACGACGATCGAGGGCATCGCTCCCCGCGGTCAGCTCCATCCGATCCAGCAGGCTTTCTGGGAAGAGCACGGGCTGCAGTGCGGGTATTGCACCCCGGGTGTGATCATGTCATCGCTCAACCTGCTGGCGGAGCACCCGGAGCCGACCGATACCGAGATCCGCGATGCGCTCGAAGGGAATATCTGCCGCTGCACCGGCTATCACAACATCGTCAGATCGGTCCACGAAGCGGCAACGCGAATCGCCCGCGGCGATCAGCCGCAGCCCATCCGGACTTCCGAATAGGGCGCCCGCCCCCACGACCTACGGGAGGACTGACCTCACATGCATCCGTATCCCTTTGAGTATCACCGTGCCGCCTCGGTCGACGAAGCGCTGACGCTCCTGACCGAACACGGCGATGACGGCAAGCTCCTGGCTGGGGGGCATAGCCTGCTTCCGGTCATGAAGCTGCGTCTCGCCCAACCCGCCCATCTCATCGACATCTCGGCAATCAGGGATCTCCAAGGCATCCGCGTGAACGGCGATGTGGTCGAGATCGGCGCGCTGACAACGCATCACATGATCGCGATCGACGCCACGCTGAAGGAGCACCTTGGCCTGCTTCCCGAGATCGCCCACGTCGTCGGAGACCAGCAGGTGCGCAACCGGGGAACGATCGGCGGCACCCTCGCCCACGCGGACCCGGCGGCGGACTACCCGGCAGGCGTGTTGGCCTTGAATGCCGAGATCGTGGCGGTCGGGCCATCCGGTGAGCGGGTGATTCCGGTCGCCGAGTTCTTCCTCGGCTTCCTGACCACGGCGCTGGAACCTCAGGAGATCATCACGGCGGTCCGTTTCCCCGTCCTGAAATCCGGCACAGGATTCCGCTACGAGAAGATGGCCAATCCTGCCTCCGGGTACGCCATCGTCGGCGTGGCGGCGGTCGTCGAGACGGCCGCGGACGGCACGGTCTCGGACCTGCGCGTCGGCATCACGGGTGCCGGGGATGTGGCTTATCGCGCAACCGGCGTGGAAGATGCCTTGCGCGGGTCGTCCCTCGACCAAGCGGCGGTGCGGCTTGCCGCCGAGCACGCGATCGATGGGGTCGAGGTGCTGGGCGATGTCCACGCGCCGGTCGAGTATCGTGGCACCGTGACGAAGAACCTGACGCGGCGGGCGATCCTCACGGCGTTCGAGCGCGCCCGCGCCTGAAAGAGTCCGGTGAAGTCTGGGGCAGCCCAAGGGTTCATAGACCCCTGTGTGGCCGGTCCAATAGACGGTTGCTCTGCAACCGAACGGACATGGTCCATTGTGCCGGCCTAGGTTTGGCCGGCACAAGACCGGCCACTACAACATATGGTGGGAGCCGGCGCTGCTCCCGCTATTCTTCCTCGCGTTCCCTGTGAGCGTGAACGAGAATCGCGGTCGCGAATTCCTTGCGGCGGAAGAACTGCCGGATCTCCTTCCAGAGGTCCGGGTCATTGCGGCCGAGCTCCAGCAAGCGTTCCGAGAACACGATATCCCCTCTTCCCCGCTGCTCGGTCATGAACTCCGTCGACATCAGCTCTGCCAGGTACACCGGCCCGATGTCCTGGAACTTCTCACCGTAATAGGCGATCAGGCGACTGATGTCCTCCAGGTCGAGCGTACCGCCCTCGGTCGAAACGAAGGCGGAGCGCCAGTCCACCGCCGCCAGGAATTCGTCCAGCAGCGTTACCTGCTCCCCCGAGCGCACTCGATCCAGCAGCGCATCGATCCTGGCTCGATCGACCGGCAGGTCATGGGGCGTTTCCGGAAGCCGGGTTGACGCATTCACTCCCGCCGGTTGCCCCAGGGACGTCGCTCCGGTCTCTCCTCTCGATTCATTCGTCATCGGTCCGTTCCTCGCCTTTTGCTTCGTCCGTACCTGTCCATTCAGTGGTTGTGCGGTCCTGGGCGATCGCGATGCCGTCCTGCGAGACCCTACCACGCGAGGAAGCCCCGATCCGGTTTTTTGGTAAGATGATGGACGCGTGGAACCTTTGCACGTATTCACCTCCTTATCCCAGAGAAACCAGATGGCTCGCCGCCGCGTCACAGGATGTGACGGTCCACGCGGTCACAACGCACCCATCCGGACCACGTAGCCACCTGCCTCGGCCTGGCGGTCCGCCAGGCGTCCCGACTTTTGCCACCCACGCTACAGGGAGAGCCAGTCCTCATGAGTCACGGTCGAATTGGCCGCGCCAGCCGCCGGTACCCTGACGCGAAGCGCCGCAGCGCACGCTACGGGAACACCCGATACGGGAAGCGAACGACAATGCTTCCGCCGCACCTGTTCCCAGGCGCCGTCGCCAGGGAAAAGAAAGGTGGCGGCCTGGTCACACCGGGTCGCGTGCTGGTGATGGCGGGTACGGCCGCGCTCATCGCCGTGACAGGATTCGTGATCCTCACCATCATCAGTGCCGCAATCGGTGTGACCGGCACGATCCGGGCGTATCGCGACGTCAATGCCTCGTTGCCGAATGCCGCGGAAGTCGCCGTCGACACCTTCCAGACCACCCGGATCTACGATCGCGACGGAACGCTGCTCCAGGAAGTCGACAACCCGAATTACGGGTGGCGAACGTTCATGCCGCTCGATCAGATGTCCGACGACTTCATTAATGCCACGGTCGCGTCGGAGGATTCCACCTTCTGGACGAACAAGGGTGTCGAGCCGTTCGCGATCATTCGAGGAGGGCTGATCAACCTTTCCGGTTCCGGGAGATCCGGCGGCTCGACGATCACGCAGCAACTCGTCCGATCGATCTATCCGGACCAGATCAGCGCGCTCGATCTCAGCCTCACCCGAAAGGGTCGTGAGGCCCTGGCTGCCTATGCCCTGTCCGAGCGCTATTCCAAGACCGACATCCTCACGATGTATGTCAATCAGATCTATTACGGCGCGCGGGCCTATGGGGTTGAAGCGGCGGCGCAGACGTTCTTCAACAAGCATGCGTCCGAGCTGACACTGGCCGAGTCCGCGATGCTCGCCGGCCTGCCGCAATCTCCCTCGTACTACGACCCGACGACAGAGAACTTCCCGATCGCCAAGGATCGTCAGCGGTACGTTTTGGACCAGATGGTCAAGTACCGCTACATCACTCGCGAGGAAGCCGAAGCCGCCTGGGAAGAACCGCTCAATATCCGAGACAGCCGGACCGGAGCCGTCAAGTCCGCTCCGCACTTCACCGAGTACGTCCGCGGGTACGTAGTCGAGAACTATGGCGAAGAGGCGCTCTACGGCGGGCTCGAGATCACGACCAGCATCGACCTCGATCTGCAGCGACGGGCGGAACAACTCGTCGCCTCCGGAGTCGCCGATCTCCAGCAGTACGGCCGCAACAACGGGGCGATGGTGGTCATGGTTCCGTGGAGCGGAGAAGTGCTCGCCATGGTCGGATCCGCCGATTTCAACAACGCGCTGATCAACGGCCAGCTGAATTACACGACGAGCCTGATCCAGCCTGGATCCTCCATGAAGCCGTTTGTCTACGCGGCGGCATTCGAGGAGGGCTGGAATCCCGCGACGGTGGTGATGGACGTTCCCACCAAGTGGGAGAACCCGGGCGGTGCGGCGGCCTACGAGCCGCAGAATTACACGGAGCTCTTCTACGGTGCCGTCCCGGTCCGGATCGCCCTGGCCAACTCGCTCAACATCCCCGCCGTCAAGGCGGCGGAGTTCGCTGGAGTCCAGGACGTGATGGACGTCTCCGAGCGCATGGGCCTGATCGACAGCATCGAAGCGGACGCGGGAACCTATGGCATCTCGATCGGACTCGGGACCGCCGAAGTCGAGTTGCTGGAACATACCAACGCCTACGCGACGCTGGCCAACAACGGCACGAACGTGCCTCCGCACCCGATCATCGAGATCAAGGACAGCCAGGGCAACCTGCTCTACGACCTCAACCAGGAGCAGATCGCCAAGGATTCGACGCAAGCCATCAACCCCGGGACCGCCTATCAGGTTACGTCGATCCTGACCGACAACAATGCCCGCGAGCTCATCTTCACGCGGGACAACCGGTTCGGCCGGACACAGGAGGCTTTGGGGCGCCCGACCGCCGCGAAATCAGGGACCACCGAGCAATGGCGGGACCTCTGGACCATGGGATACACCACGGACGTCGCGATCGGCGTCTGGGTCGGAACCAGCGGCACAAGCGACACCTCGGGCCTTCCCGAGCGGGATGGGATCCAGACAGCCGGCCCGATCTGGCAGAACATGATGCAGGAGATCCACAAGCAGCCGGAGTTCGCGGCACTGCTCAACGGACCCGATGGGCGCCCGCTCGCCAAGGACTTCCCCCAGCCGAGAGAGGTGGTCCGAGGCGAGGTGTGCGCCGTTACCGGCCACCAGAAGACGAGCGGCGCGCGCAGCGGCGAGACTAAACCCGAGTGGCTTGTCCGGGGCAGGGAACCGGCGCTCGCCTGCAACGAGCTCTCCGACTACGAGCGCGAGGAATTGACAAAGGCCGTCGCCGAGGCTCGGAAGCGCGGCACCAAGTGGGCGTCTGGCGCGGTCGAGAGCATCAACCGGTATGCGAGAACCGTCCGAGCGCGGA
>DASYVY010000147.1:0-5344 GCA_035936535.1 Thermomicrobiales bacterium
CCGGAAAGGAGCACGATACCGATGAAGTTCTCGACAGTCACCATCAGCGGCGAGCAGCGCGTGTCACTTGCGGAGATCGATCCCGGCTCGACCGGTTCCTTGACCGAGCACGAGGCGGATCGCCAACTCAAGGAACTCCAAGCCGAGCTGCGAGAGCTCCACGATCTGATGATGGCGGCCCAGACTCATGCCCTTCTGATCGTCCTGCAAGGCATGGACGCCGCCGGCAAGGACGTGACGATCGAGAACGTTCATGCGGCGTTCAACCCTCGGGCGGCACGGGTCAAGGCATTCAAGAAACCGGCGGGGGAGGAGACGAAGCATCACTTTCTGTGGCGGGCGGACCTTGCAACGCCGATGCGTGGGGAGGCCGTCACCTTCGACCGCTCGTACTACGAGCAAGCGATGCCCGAATCCCTGAGTGGAGACGTGTCCGGCGAGCGGCTCGAACGCCGGTTCGCGCACATCAATGCCTTCGAGCGCATGCTCATGGACGAGGGAATTATCGTTGTCAAGATCTTCCTGCATGTCGGCAAGGAGACCCAGGCGCAGCGGCTGGAGGAGCGCCAGGATCACATTGCCGAGGCCTGGAAGCTCTCGGAAAGCGACTGGCTGAAGCGGCAGGACTGGGATGCGTACATGGACGCCTATGAGACCATCGTCAACGCGTGCGCCACTCCCGAGATTCCGTGGTATGTCGTGCCGGCCGACCAGCCCTGGTATCACAATGCGGCCGTTGCGCACCTCGTCGTGGAGCGCCTCCGCCCATTCCGCGAAGAATGGGAACAGACCAGGCGCCAGATAGGCGAGGAGCATCAGCGGGAGGCGATGGAGGCGCGGTCCGGTTCTTCCTGATTCGAGTTCGGATGCTGTCGCATCGGCGCTGAGGTCATCCATAAACAGCCGCTGAGGTGCTTCCTCAGCGGCTGTTTGCTGCACGTCCGACCTGATGTCATGTCATTTCATTGGGCGGCTGCGGCGGCACTAACCCTTCCCAACTCGAGCGGGAAATGGAGATCGGCGGGGCGGATGCTCGTGCATGCTGGTCGGATGCTGTTCCCCATCCCTAGCTATCCGGCGGGATGATGCCGGCTTGCTTTTGCTGGCGTAGCCAGTCGTTCGCCTCCGCGACCGCATCGGCGATCGCTTCGTCTTCGGTGGAGCCGAGCCCCTGGGCGGTATGGGCGGCTTGCTCGTTTTCGTCCCGCAGCGTCATCGTCAGGCGGTAGGCATGGCCAGACGGTATCTCCGTGTGCCACCTGATGATCCAGCCCCGGTTTTCGAGCTGCTCGTACGTCAACTGCTCGTCGCTCATACCAATCCTCCCTGCTTCTCGTCGCCGCTTCTCAGCGTTTCAATCGAGACCAAGCGGATCGCCGCCGATCACACCGACCGTAAATCCAGTCCCACCGGAGGTGAGCTTTCAAGATCCGGCGGGATGCAGGGCCAGGAACTCAGCCGCAGCCCGTTCTGGTTGGCTCCTTATGGACCGGCACTGCCCGAACGCGGGCCTACTGGCCGGATTGCGACCCCGCCATCTCCTGCGTCAACTGCTGGGAGATCTGCTCGACCTGCTGGAGCATCTGCTGCTCTTCCTGCAGGTTCTGTTCGAGGAGCTCGACAGCCTGGGTCTGTCCCATTGCCCGGGCCTTTTCGACCAGGCCGGTGTACGCGGCGATCTCGAGATGCTCGGTCTTGCAGGCACCAGCGACGACGAGACCTTCCACAACCTGGGGTGATGGCTGCGCCTGAAGGGCTTCCTGCAGCTCCTGCTGCAAGCCCTGCGCGGAGTAGCACGTGACCGGGTGAGGCTCTGCACCCATCTGCTGGAAGATCTGCTCGACACGCTGCGCCTGCTGACGGCTCTGCTCGGCGTGCATCTGCAGCCCTTCCTTCAGCTGCGGATTCTGGACGAGACCCTGGGCCTGTTCAAGCATCTGGACGACGATCTGCTCGCCACTGTGGACGGATGACAGCTCGTGGACGAACAAGTCTTGCGGGGTCTGCATCGGCATCTGGGTCGGGTCGCTCATTGCTCTGGTCCTTCCGATACATCGTGCCGCACGCTCACCACGAAACGCGAGAGCGGCTGTCTCAGACAGGTGCAAGGCATGTGCCAGCGAGGCACGTTCGGGCATGCATTCCCGGTGCGTGAACTGCACGCCATGTCGCCGCATGCGACGGGCAAAAAAACGCGGGCGCGCGAGCAGTTCCGTTCCAAGCCAGACGTCGGGCGTTGGCAGACGCTGGCGAGCCTGGATTGCTGATCGCGCGGGGCTGCGTGGCTGTCGGATCGGTCTTGATCGGCACGCGGCGGCAGAACATCCCGGCCCGGGTGCAGGCCGGCATCGTGGCGACCACCAGGCGCTCACCTTCCGTGATCGGGGGCCCGCCACGCTCAGCAGCAGCACGCAGCACGCAGGGAGAGCGGGAACACGTGCTTCCGGTCGGCGGTTAGGGCAACGCTCTCTCAAGCAGGGTGGGTACCGCATTGGCTCCCCGGTTCCCAAGGGTGAACGGAGCGGGATCCCGGCAGGAGCGTCATGCACGTCAGCAAGCATCACTCGGTTCCAGATGCAGCGGGAGTGAGGGCGCGCATGCATGCTGCCGCGGTGTCCCTCCACCGTGGGTCTGACACAGCGACGTTCGTCCCGCGGGGATTGCCTCAGAAGATCGAGGTGAGGATGATCAGCACGACGAAGATCACGACCAGAATGAGGATGATCGGCAGCACCCGCCGCAGGCAGCCGCCCTCCCCACTCGTCAGGTTGGCGAGCCCGCCGCCGACACCGCCCGCCTCCCGGTTCATCTCCCGCCACGCGCCGCGCAGGTTCCCACGGGATGGGCGATCGGCTGATGCGCTCGGCCGCGGTTCCGCCCCGATTCGTTCGGAGCGCAGCGGCGTCCGTTCGGCATGCTCGACGTCGCCGGTGCCATTCCCGCGATCTCCTGGGTCAGCCATGAGCTCCTCCTCAACGTCAGTGTCCGCGCGGCGGTCTGCAAGGATGTGATCCCACAAAGCTACCATGCCCGCGTTCATACATTCGGACGGATTCCGGTATCACGCCGCCCGTCAGGACGCATCCGGGATTCCGATTCCTCATCGACCGTGTGCCGAAAACCAGGAGTCACCGGTTGCGCCCGCCCGGGTTCCTGGTCGCGGATTGGGGAAGCGGCCCTCGCGCGCAGGCCACCTCGGTGATTTCCGGATATCCCCCATGGGACCATGCCGGGCGCTGGCCTATGCTGGGCGCCAGCGCCCGGTCATCGACGCTCGGCTCACTGCCCAGTGCACCGCTCGCCCCCCGGCGGCCCGGAGCCCGTGGCACCCGCGGCACCCGTGACGACCTCGGCCAAGGACACACCCACCCAGAAGAGGATCCACCCATCCTGGATCGGGTCGGAAAGGCACCCCGGCATGAACGCGACCTGGCTATCTTCACTCTTTCCTCGGACATGGCGGGACCGCCACGAACCTGCGTTCCGCGGCGAGCTCGAACGGCGATCCGCCACCTTCGTGGACGTTCTCGATGTCGGGCTCGGAGCGCTTGACGCGCACCTCCGGGCCGATGACGCCGCTGGGGAATCGATCCCCGGCCGGCCGCCAGCCGGGATTGCCGGACAGCGCCCGTCCCAGGCATGGATGTCGGTCCTGCTCGGGCATGTGGTTGTGTTCCTCGTCGTCAACGCGATCCTGACGGCGATCAACCTGCTGACCGACCGCTCCACGCTCTGGGCGCTCTACCCGATGTGGGGATGGGGATCGTCCTGCTGCTCCACATCGGGCTGACCTTCCCAGGCCGGAATGGGCTCCGGGCGCATGCCCTCCTTGCGGCGTGGATCGGCGCGGGGCTTGCCGGGATCGACATCGCGACCGGCGACCCCGCCTGGGCGATGTGGGTGATCTGGCCGCTGGCCGATCTCCTGATCACCCATGCGTTGCGGACAAACCGCGTCATCGACACCTTGGGCGTCCATGCCCTGCTGGTGGTGCTCGGCGGTGTCGAAGCGCTCGTGCTCGTGACCGTGACGCCTTCCGTCGCCGGAGACGTCGCCATCACCTTCGGCATGATGCTGGCGACCGTCGCCGCCCACGCGATGATCCGGTACGGGCAGGCCCGGCTTCTGACTGCCCCTATCGCCCTCTTCGCCACCGTCAATGCCCTGCTCCTCGTCCGGGATGCGCTCGATGGGGGAGGGTGGTGGGTCCGGTACCCGCTGCTGGTCTGGGGCACCCTGCTCGTGATCCATGCCGTCCTGGCGTCCTGATCCACGAGGAATGCACCGGCGGCTGCGTCCCCCGCGCTGGCGGCGCTTGCCCGGTTTGCCGATCGATCCACGCTCCAGCCGACCACACGCCGGCTCCAGAGCCTGCTCACGCACGCCGCCCTGTTCGGCATCGCCACGATCGAGTTGCTGATCCTGTTCCTGATGTCGCGAGACGAGGGGCTATGGATAATCTGGCCGCTCGGGGTCTGGCTGGTGATCCTGATCGCCCATGGCGGCGTCGTGGTGCTGCCGGATCGCCCGGCGCTCGCAATCGACCTTTTCGGCGGGGCGGCCATCGCGCTCGGCCTGGTTGCGGTCGACATCTCGACCGGTGGTGAGTCCTGGGCCCCCTGGCCGATCGCTGGGTGGCTGATCGTGCTGGCGATGCATGCCGCCGCCGGCCTGGCCCACATCCGGACGTGGTTCCGCCTGCACCTGGCTGGCACCGCCGCCGCGATCGCGGTTCTCGTCCTGTTGTACGCGGTGGGGATCGGCGGCGCCTGGGTGGTGTGGCCGATCTGGGCCCTGGCGATCCTGCTGGCGATCCACACTGGCGTCGTCGTTCTCCCGCGGCAGCCCGCGCTGGGTGTCTGGGTGCTGGCGGGTGGGGTGATCGTGGCCGGGCTGGTCCTGATCGACATGGTGGCGGGCGGGCCTGGGCCCACTGGCCGGTGGCCGTGTGGGTGTTCCTCTCGGTCGTGATCTTCGGGTGGAGCCTCGACCTCCCCGAGGTCATGACCACCGGCGCCCAGCACCGGAAGTCTCCGGAATCCCGCTCCTGAGCGTGACCCCGATCGCTCCCAGCATCGCCAACCCTCCGCCGCTGCCGGTGCGGTGAGGGCCGGTTCCGATCGGGGAGGCCGTGGTGATCAATGGCCAGCTCCCGCGCCAGTCGCGTGACCCTGGCCCGCATACACTACCAGGCAAGCGCCAGGGGATGGAACGGCGGGTGCGGTTCCGCCGGCATCGACTGGGGAGCGGACCACCCACGCAGGTGCTTGACGTAACACTCGTCGGGCGTGCCCCTTGGCCAGGGCCCAATCGGCAAAGAATGACTGGCAGGAGCAGAACGTCC
>DASYVY010000148.1:0-3152 GCA_035936535.1 Thermomicrobiales bacterium
GCGGCTGAACGAAAAGCCGGACGGGTAGTCGGGTAGTTGGCCGCTCGACTTCCCAGTTCGGAATCGGTCCCTACTGCTGCACGTCAAGCGACCGGACAAAGGCCAGGAGGTCCTGACGGGCGGCATGGATCGCATAGTGCATCGCCTGGTCGCTGAATGGTGCCGGAGCGGCGTCCAGTTGATCGTCGTCGAGCAGGTGCACGGTGCCATCGGCCAGTACGACGAGATCGAGATAGAGGTCGTGCCAGACAAGCGTCGGATTCATGCCGTCATCGAGAAGGAATGCCGGGTAGGTGACGTTGCCGTACCACCCCTTGCGCGGACCCTCAGGGGCGATGACGGCAAAGGCATTGAACGGGTGGAGTGGAGAGAAGTATTCCTTGAGCAAGTCGCCCCGCTCGAACGCAAGGCCGGCCACGTCCACGAGCGACCCGCTCCAGACCGCTTCGACTTCCACCCAGGGTGAGGAAACGTGGCTGGACACCACCGTCGCCGGGTACCGGGCCGCCTCTGTCCCGTCCGGCCGGTGTTTGACGACGGTCACGGAGTGGCCTGGAGTCAAGCCGGCGAGCCGCGCGATGCTGGGGGGGTGCGGTGTCCACGATCCGTTCCAGCCCGACAGCGGCGGGTGGACCGGCCCTGGATCTCCGGTAGTCGTCACTGGACCAGGTCATCCTCGTCGCTGGAACCCAGGAGGCGTTCGACGATCACGACATCGCGCCAAACGCCGTCGAGCCGGGCGTGGCGCTCGTAAACGCCGACCTCCCGAAAGCCAAGCGAGCAGAGGAGCCGGCGGCTGGGATGGTTGTTCGTGAAAACCCGTGACACCAGCTTCCAGAATCCTGCATGGGTCGCCTCGGCGATCAGGGCCTCCATCGCCCGGCGACCCGCGCCACGGCCGCGCGCCGACCTGGCGACGTAGACAGAGAACTCGGCGACTCCGGCGTAGCACTCGCGCGGGCGGTACATGGATGTCGACGCAAACGCGATGACGATGTCGCTCTCGGTGACGACGACGACCGGATACCTGGTTCCGAACCATCCGGCGATTTCGCTGGCAGTCCGATGCTCAGTCTCGAAGGTCGCGATCCGGTCGTCGATCCCCTCGTTGTAGATCGTCACGATCGCAGGGGCATCACCAATGCCGGCCGTGCGGGTGCTCAAACCCGGAACGGCAACATCCCTGCTCACGATCAGGACCGAAGCAAGGCGAGCACGTCGCTGGTCTTTTCCTTGAGCACGTCCTCGTCCTCGGCTTCCACGTTGAGCCGCAGGAGCGGCTGGGTGTTGGAGGCACGCAGGTTGAACCACCAGTCGTCGAATCCCGCCGTCAAGCCGTCGAGGTGGTCGATCTCCGCACCCTCCAGGGCATATTTCGCCTCGACCCGCGCCAGGGTCGCCTGCGGGTCCGATACCTCGGAGTTGATCTCGCCGGACCGCACGCGAACGTCGATCGGCCGCAGGATCTCCGACAGGGGCTGGCCGTCATCGGAGACGAGCTGGAGGACGGTGAGCAACGCGATCAGGCCCGAATCGGCGTACCAGTTGTCGCGGAAGTAGAAGTGACCGGAGTGCTCGCCGCCGAAGATGGCGTCTTCCGCCCGCATCAGCGCCTTGATGAATGAGTGGCCGACGCGGGAGCGGATGGCGGTCCCGCCGTTCGCCTCGATCACTTCCGGTACGGTGCGGGAGCAGATCAGGTTGTAGACGATCCGCGAGCCAGGCGCCTGCTTGAGCATCTGGATGGCGACCATTGCCGTGGTCATGTCGCCGCCGATGAACGTGCCGCGCTCGTCGATCAAGAACATGCGGTCGGCATCGCCGTCGAACGCCACGCCGAGATCGCATTCCCGCTCGAGCACGGTGCGCTGGAGATCGCGGATGTTCTCCGGCTCGATCGGATTTGCTTCATGGTTGGGAAAGGTCCCGTCGAGCTCGAAGTAGAGCGGGATGATCTCGCAGGGCAGGTGCTTGAACACCCGCGGCACCAGTTCGCCCGCCATGCCGTTGCCGGCGTCGATCGCGATCCGGAGCGGACTGATCCGGGCGGGGTCGATCATCCCGAGCACATGGTCGGCGTAGGCATCGAGCACGTCGCGCTCGATCAGGTCGCCGCGCTTGCTGCCTGCCGGCGCTGGAAAGGCACCGCTGACGACGAGATCGCGTATCTCGGCGATGCCGGTCTCCATCGAGAGGGCACGCGCTTCCTCCCGGCAGATCTTGAACCCGTTGTAGCTGGCGGGGTTGTGGGAGGCGGTGATCATCACTCCCGCGTCGTACCCGTACTTGCCGACCGCGAAATACAGGGTGTCGGTGGAAACGAGCCCGATGTCGGTGACATTGGCGCCCGCGTCGCGCAGTCCGTCGATGAGCGCGCCGGAAAGGGCCGGACCCGAGACGCGCATGTCCCTGCCGACGACAACCTCTGTCGCGCCGAGAAAGGCGGCGACGGCCCGCCCCGTCCGATATGCAACGTCAGGGTTCAGTTCCTGGGGAACGAGGCCGCGAACGTCATACGCCTTGAACAGCGCCGCGACATGAGCACCGAGCGGTGAGTTTGTGTCTCCGCCGCGGTCGGTGGAAGGTTCAGCTGTCATGATCGTCCTCTCGATCCGTCCTGACGGACGCTCAGGTACGTTGTCAATCGTCGTCAGTATCGGACATGGATGGGGCTTTGTCGCAGGATCGCGGGAGTGCGCATCAGATGTGCCACGTACAATGAGCACATGCCTGCTCGCAAGACAGGTCCGTTGCTCGCGCATGCAAGGAGACATCGCTTACCGTGTCATCATCGCAACATGTCGTAACCTCCGCCACCGCACCCACCGCCCTGCGGGAAGCGCCGGCTCGGCTGGCGGCAAACGCGGCCGTCGATCTCCACCTCCACACCTATGCGAGCGACGGCTTCTGGGACCCGGCGGTGCTCGTGGGGTACCTCGCCGAACACGGCTTCGCGGTCGCGGCGGTCTGCGACCACGACACCCAGGATTCGGTGCTCGAAGCGATCACCGCCGGAGAACGACGGGGCGTCCATATCGTCCCGGGGACCGAGGTCACGGTGCGCTGGAACGAACGGCAATGGCACCTGCTGGTCTACGGAATCCGGCCGGACGACGAGCGCCCGGAGGCACAGCCGTTCCTGACCCTGATGG
>DASYVY010000149.1:0-4988 GCA_035936535.1 Thermomicrobiales bacterium
GGGCGGGCGGGTCCGTCGTTGTGACCCGGTAGACGCTTGACTATACTGAGCCGAACCATCCGCTCCAGGGACGGTTGCTCGATTCCGATCAGGAACCCGCCACGAACATACTTGCGCAACTGCAAGCCGAACGGCGTGATCAGGCTCGGATCGAGCGAGGGCATCGATTCGGTAAGCAGGAACGCCGGCTGTTGCGGATCGGCACTCGCCACGAATGCGTGCCGGCGCCCTCTGGCATAGATCTCGGCCGCGATTGTGGTGGCGTTCACCAGACCCAGTTTCTGGATCCGTCCATCCAGGACCGTCGCCCGGAGTTCATCGGCCATTGCCGATACCGTTAGCACATCGAACATGACACCTTAGACCTTCCAAACCTGCGCGGAACACGGCTCGTGCCCCAGTAGATAGCAGGGTGATTCAGGGAACCTGACTTGCCTACAAATCGCCGCAACCGTCCCCTACCACAACGGACACGGGCAATCGGGAGAACAGAGACGTTGCCTCAACCGACAGAGCAAGCCACCGAACAGGCGAACGAGGCCGCGTCAGCGGTTGCGCTCGACCACCACACGTCCATCACAATGCTCTGTGATCATGGCAATCAGCACATCGCACGAGTTCACGAAGCGCGGAACCCAACCGTATTCATCATTTCCGGCCCCTCCGGCGTTGGCAAGGATAGCGTCATCCTGAAGTTGCGGGAGGTCTATCCCGACGCTGGATACGTGGTGACCGCAACCTCGCGACCGAAGCGTCCTGGTGAGGAGGATGGAACGCATTACCTGTTCATCGAGCGCAAGGACTTCGAGGAGCAGATCGCGGCCGGCGAGTTCATCGAGAGCGCGTTGGTGTATGGCAACCTCTATGGCGTGCCCCGACGCCCCATCCTCGACGCCCTCGAGGCTGGCCAGCCTGTCATCATCAAGGTGGATGTCAAGGGGGCAGCCACGCTCCGTAAGCTCATTCCACACACGCAATCGATCTTCCTGTTGCCCGAATCGATGGAATCGCTCCTGCACCGGCTCCGCGCCCGCAAGACCGAAGATGCGGATATCCTGATGAAGCGGTTTCGGACCGCCACGGAGGAACTGGATCGTGTCGAGGAGTTCGACTACGTCGTGTTCAACGAGGCCGGAAAGCTCGGCACCGCCGTCAAGCAGATCTGCAACATCATCGATGCCGCTCACCGCCGCGTCCACCAGCCCCGGGTAGTGCTGCCGTAGGCGCGCCGCCGATAGGACCATTGGTCGGCACAAGACCGGCCATCGAGCGAAGGTGATGGCGCAGTTTTCAAGCGGATGCAGCCCATTATGTTGGCCTGGCAGGTGGGTACACTCCGATGCCGCACCATCTATCCGATGCGGCGCCGGCCTCACCCCTCGGCAACGGCTTCGTATTCCCGCTCGCCGACGCGCCGCAGCGTTGACTGATCCTCGACCCGATCCGTAAAGAGAATCCCGTCCAGGTGGTCGATCTCGTGCTGGAAGATCACGGCCAGATGCCCGGACGCCTTGATCCGGACCGGCTTGTTGTCCATGTCGATCGCCTTGACCGTAACCGTCTCCAGCCGTGGCACCTCTCCAGTCCAGCCCGGGATACTCAGGCACCCTTCGGTCCCGACCTGGCGTCCATACCCTCGCACGATCTCCGGATTCGCGAGTCGGTAGGTGATCTCCGGATCATCCTCGTGCTCGTAGCCCTCGGGCACGCGAATCACGATCAGCCGGCGCGTCACTCCTACCTGTGGTGCGGCCACCGCCACGCCCTCCGCCGCCGGGATGGTTTCGTACATGTCCTCGGCAAGCTTGCGCACGCTGTCATCGACGTGCCGGATGCGCTTGGCCTTTTCCCGCAACCGCGGGTCGCCCTCGATCACGATGTCCAGAACGGTCATTCCTGATGTCTCCGCGAAGCGCACGCATGCGCACCTGTCCTCATGTCCCCATTAAACCGCAAACCGCACAACGCCAAGGGGGCGCTGCGGAGTCCCCAAGTCCTCCCCCGGTCACGGCGAATCCGGATGCAGCCTAGAGCATGCTCTGTGGGTCGATATCGACGATCCACCCGGGCCGCGTCGGCAGGTTGTCGAGCAGCGCGTCAAGATCGTGGGTCCGCAGGATCAGTTGCCATTGGTACTTGCCGCGAACCCGCGCCGCGAACGCCGGGGTAGGGCCAAGGATCTCGAGCTCTGCGCCGATGCTCCTGGCGTGCCGGGCCAGCGCCCGTGCCATCATCTCCGCCTCGATCGCCGCCGCCCGCTCCTGGTCATGCCGGTAGAGATACCGGGCCAGGCGTGCGAAGGGCGGAAAGCCGAACTGCTCGCGGAAGTCGATCTCCTCGTCATAGAACGCCCCGTAATCGTGCCGTGAGGCAGCCACGATCGCGTAGTGCTCCGGCGTGTACGTCTGCACGATCACCGTCGATCCGGGAGCGCGCCGGCCGGCCCGGCCCGCCACCTGGGTCAGCAACTGGAACGTGCGCTCGGCGCTCCGGAAGTCCGGCAGATGCAGGAGCGTGTCCGCCTGGACGACACCGATGGCCGTGACCTTCGGCAAGTCGAACCCTTTGGCGACCATCTGTGTGCCGACGATGATATCGACATCGCCCCGCTCGACACGGCCCAGCATCACCTCGAAGCCACCATGCCGCCGCACGGAGTCCTGGTCCCACCGCATCACCCGGGCCTGTGGAAACAGCTTCCGGACTTCATCCTCGACACGCTGGGTGCCGGCGCCAAAGAAATCGAGCAATCCCCCGCAATCCGGGCATCGCCCCGGCGGCGCTTCCCGGTAATCGCAGCGATGACAAAGCATCTGGTGGCGATCCCGATGGTAGACGAGGGAAATATCGCACAGCGGGCAGATGATCCGGTGTCCGCAAGAGCGGCAGAGGACGACCGTCGATGTGCCGCGCCGGTTCAGCAGCAGGATGGCCTGCTCGCCCCGGCGCAATGCCGTGGTCACCGTCTCCTGGAGCCTCCGGCTCAGCAGATGAACGTGACCGGCCTGGAGTTCCAGCCGGAGATCGACGATCTCGACGCCGGGCAGCGCCAGACCACCCGGTCGCGCCGTCCTTCCCGTCGCGCCACCGACTGGATCGACCCGTTCCGGCAGGCTGAGCAGCACATAGTGGCCCTCCCGCGTATTCCAGGCGGATTCGATCGCCGGTGTGGCGCTGCCCAGCACGAGGGCTGCACCGGTCGCCTCGGCCAGGCGCGCCGCCATCCGCCGGGCGTGATAGCGCGGCTCGCTGTCCTGCTTGTAGGTACTCTCGTGCTCCTCGTCGAGCACGATCAGCCCGAGGTTCGCAACCGGTGCGAACAGGGCGGAACGCGGTCCGACCACGACACGAAAGTCCCCGGCTTCGATCCCTTTCCAGATCTCGTACCGCTGGGCGTCGGTCTGGGCGGAGTGCATCACGACGACCAGTCCCGGGAACCGATCGATGAACCGGCGCATGACCTGGGTTGCGAGCCCGATCTCCGGCACCAGCACGATCGTCGAGCGGCCGTGCCGGAGGCACCAGGCGACTCCTCGCAGGTAGATCTCCGTTTTGCCACTGCCCGTCACGCCGAACAGCAGGTGTGGCGTCGAGTCCCGGCGTTCCAGCGCCCGCTCGACCACCGCCCACGCCGCCGCTTGCTCCGGGCTCAGGACCGGCGCCGGCGCCGGCCGCGGCGCAGGAGCGTCTGACCGCGACAGTTCCTGGACCTCGATCACGCCCTTGTTGACCATCGCCGCAAGTGACCCGGCGTCCACCTCGACCTGGTCCCGCAGCGACGTCACGGGGACGAGATCGGACCTGCCGTCGCGGCGAAAACGGACGAGCCGTGCCAGTTCGTCGCGAATCGCCGACTGTTTCGGCGAGCGGGCCGTCAACCTCGGGTCATCCCGCAGGAGGCGCACGAACCGCTCGGTCCGCCTCCCCGGGATGTGCTGATCGACATGGATCTCCCGCCGGATGATGCCGGCCTCTTCCAGCCGGGGCACCACGCTCGTCAGGGTCTGGCCCGTTTCCGCCCGGAGCGAATCAAGCGTCAGCTCACCGCGATCCCCGAGGAGGTCAACCACCTTTCGCTGGGCGGCGGTCAGCGAATCCGGGACCGCACCACGTGGTACGGCAAGCGACAGCACATCGATCGTCCGGGTCGTGATCCCCGGCGGCATGAACAGCGACAAGGCCGCGAAGACGGAGCTGGCGGTTTCACGGGCGAGCCACCGCCCGAGCTCGAAGCGGTCGGCCGGGATGACGAATGGCGGCAGGGCGATCGAGTGAAGGTCACGAACGTCGAACGCGGGCGGCTCTGGCCTGACCGAGATCACGATACCCGGCTCGACCCGTTTCCGAAGTGGCACCCAGACCAGTTGCCCCGGCACCGGGTCCGTCACCCACGCGTCCGGAATCGCGTAGCTGAGCACACCGCTGGTTGCGCCGGGCAGCACCCCCGAGACCGCGACATCGGCATATGCGCGCGTGGCGGAACGGGGACCGCGAGCGATATCGACGGTGGGAGCGGAGAACGTATCCATACTCACAGCCTACCCGCAAGTCGACCCATTCGCACATGAGCGGCCAGCCAGTTGGGGGGCATTCCGATCGCTACGCTGACGGGCCCATCTCCCTCACGGAGGCTGGTGGAAGTCAGCCATCCCGGCTACCACTTCGCGCGTCATGCATCCGGAACGCTCGCGAAACACGCTCGTGCGGAAGCCAGGCGAGTACCCGGCCCACTCAGAGCGGTAGGGGCAGATCAGAATCGACCATGCCTGCGAGGCGAAGATGTCCATTCTGGTCGATTCTGATCTGCCCAAGAGTTCCCCGAGGCACCCCTCAGGTGCGCTGCCCGGAAGATTCGCGATGCGTGCCGGGAGCGTCACATAGTGGTCTCTGCGCGGGATCAGCCGGTGTTCCTCAGACCACCGGCGATTCCGTTGACCGCGAGGTGCAGTGTCTGCAGGACATCCTCGTCATCCGGACGCTCCCGCAGC
>DASYVY010000150.1:0-2861 GCA_035936535.1 Thermomicrobiales bacterium
GAGCGGTCATCGCCGCTCTTGCCGGCTCCGGCGACCCCCTGTCCGAAGCGCTGGCCGTCCTGCTCGGCGGCGCTGATCAGGACGGGGCCGGGCCTTCCTGATCGCCCACCTCCGAGGCCGCGGCGCACGGCGGCCTGCCCCAACAGCGGGTTGCCGCGATGGACGTCCGGGGTCAGCCGCCCAGCCAGGCGACAGCCCTGCTCGCGAAGCGCCGCGATCGAGCTGGCGTTCCCCAAACCAATGCTGCCGGCATTTCGCGGGCTGGCGGGCACACCGGCATGATGCCACCAAGATGTCCGCTTCATGGCTCAGGAATCAGTGGGCACATATTCTGCAGAGGCTTAGGGTATGCCGATCCCATGCTCGGCACGATACCGAGAAACCCAAAGGAGACCAGCATGTCGTATCCCTACCCGCAAGACCGGCACCGGGACCGCAAGGAAAAGGGCGAGCAGCCATACAAGGATGCCCGTGAAGCCATGACGCAACAGCAAGCGGAGCTGCAGGCGGAAGCCGAAGGGTACGGTGAAGCTCACCTGCGGGAGACCGACGAGGAACGTCTTGCCCGCATCGAACAGGAGACTGCTGATCGTCTGAACGAAGTTGGAGAAGAGGTCAGGCAGGCGAACGATCAGGAGTAAGCGGTCCGGTAATCTGCGACGCAGCCACTACATGTTCTCTGACGGAGACCGTCTATGGCAACGAACCCTACACAACGCATCCAGCGATTCGATCACGATACCGAATTCACCCGCGAAATTGAGTCGCATCTGAGCCGCTTGGCAGCACTTCCGCCTTCGACCGACGTTCCCTATGTGACGGTCAACCTCGACTGGCAAATCGAGGGCACGAACCCCGGAAGAAGCCCCATGCCTGCGAGCGATGATGACGGCGTGGATACCTCTGCACGGCGACGCCCCGCGTATCGCATCTTCGAAGAAGAAATGGAGGCGGCGATTGATGCGCATCGCCCTCGGGGCGCGATCTTCGACAGTCTCTCGGCCGACGCCGAGCGCATCACATCCTTCCTGGAGTCGGAACTGGACCCGGCCGCGAACGGCGTGGTGATCGTTTCCTGCTCCGCGAACGATGTGTTCGAGTTCGTGACACTGGCGACTCCCGTCACCACCGGCTTCCGTGTTGGTCCGACACCTTCACTCACCGAACTCGTTCGCGTCGCTGGTGACCACCCGACCTATGCGGTGCTGCTAGCTGATCAGCACGACGCCTATCTTTCGTTCATCAAGCTCGCGGCAAGCACCCAGAGCGTGGTGCTGGAAAGCTCGGGATACCCACGCAAGCAACAGCAGGGTGGATGGTCCCAGCGGCGCTTCCAGGCGCGGGCGGACGAGCGTGTCAACGCCTTTGCGCGCGATATTGCCGAGGAAACCCGGAAAGCCCTGGACAGTGCAGGAGTGGAGATGCTGCTCATTGCAGGGGATGAGGTCATCACCTCAGCGCTGGACGACGCGTTTCATCCCGGTGTGAAGGACTGCATTGTCGGACAGCTTCGGCTCGATATCCGTATCGATGAGCACGAACTGATCGCCGAAACGCAACCCGTCGCCGAGCAGGCAGCACGGGACCGGGAGGCCGCCATCATCGAGCGCCTGCAAAACGCGGTTGGCGCCGGGAGACAGGGCGCGACTGGAGCCGAAGACACGCTCATCGCACTGCAGGCCGGGCAAGTCGAAACGCTGATCATGAATGACGACTTCAGCGGGACCGGGTGGGCGGACTATTCGCTCCCCGCGTATGGAGTCGGCACGCTTCCTGAACGTCATCCTCTTGGTGGAGATCCAAGCGCGATAGTGCCCGTTACCCTGGAAGATGAGTTCGTCCGGCTCGCAATCCAGTCCGGTGCGTCGGTCATGATCATCCACTCCGACGTCCCAGTCCCTGACAAGGAGGTTCGCGACCTGCCCGACACGGAAGACGGCCCACCGCGAACCCCGGCGTCCGCCACCCTGCAGGACCATGGCGGAGTTGGCGCACTCCTGCGGTACGTGATGGATGAGGTAGCACCGCCAGAGAATATCTAGCATCGGATAGCGCTGCCGGCAGGCTTCGATCGGGGCGTTATCCGGCAGTGGGATGAACGGTGCGGCCGAGGCATCGTGTTCCGTCGGGAGGCGGTTTTCGGCAATCTCATGACCGAGGGGCCAGCCAGGGTCACATCCGGCTGGCCTCTCATCGTGCGCATCCTCCATCAGGAGCGCGCGGCACCGTCCTGATCGCGCTCGTCCACCATCCCGGCGTATGCCGCTTCCCACTCGTGGCGCAGCAGGTCGAACAGCAGGACGTCCCGAAACCGGCCACCACGATGGACGTCCGCGGTCAACCGGCCGGCAAGACGATACCCCTGCTTGCGAAGCGCCGCGATCGAGCGGGCGTTCCCGGAGTAGACGATGGACGAGATGGCGTGCAAGCCGAGCGACTCGAACGCAAAGCGCAACAGCAGGTGCTTCGCCTCCGTGCCAAGCCCCTGCCCACGATCGTCGGCGGCGAGCAGGCCGGACCCGGTTTCGGCCGTTCGATGCAGGCGGTCGATCTGCCGGAGCGTCGCGGTGCCAATACAGGCGTCATCGCCAATCCGGCAGATACTGAAGGTGATCTCCCGGCCGGAGGTGTCCTCGTTGATCTGGCGGATCCAGTGCTGGAACGCCATGACGCTCACCGGCACCCGACCGGCCTCCGCAAACGCGGTTTCCGATTCCTGAACGGAGCTCCGGGCAAGCGCTTCGGCATCCCGCTCCTCGATCGGGCGGAGATAGACGCGCTGGCCCACTGCCACCGGATTACGCATCGTCCACCCCGTCAGCGCGAAGCAGGACATGATGCCAGGCGGGATTGACCAGCTC
>DASYVY010000151.1:0-1500 GCA_035936535.1 Thermomicrobiales bacterium
TCGCGCCGGCGAACTCACCGACGATCCTGCCTTCACAGAGGACAACGATCCGGTCGCTCAGGTCGAGAATCTCGTCCAGGTCGAACGACAGGAGCAGCACCGCCTTGCCGGCGTCACGCGTCTCGACCAGGCTACGATGCACGAACTCGATCGCGCCGACATCCAGGCCACGTGTTGGCTGGATCGCCAGCAGGATGTCCGGGTTGCGGTCGAGCTCCCGGGCGATGATCAGCTTCTGCTGGTTCCCGCCGGAAAGCGCGCGCGCCGGAACGGCCGGTGATGGAGCGCGGACATCGAAGCGGGTCATCAGCTCGCGCGTGAGCGCCCGGATCCTCGTGCCGAAGACCCTGCCTCCCGACACGAACCCCTTGCGATCCGTGTTGCCGAGCAAGACGTTCTCCCAGAGCGGGAAGTCAAGGACAAGTCCCCGGCCATGTCGATCCTGGGGATGTACGACACGCCCGCGCGCCGGAATCCCGTCGCGTTGCGTCCGGTGACCTCGGCGTCGTGGATGTGCAGCGTGCCGGAATCGGGAGATCTGAGCCCGGAGAGCACCTCCACCAGTTCGGTTTGGCCGTTGCCCTCGACGCCGCAGACGCCGAGGATCTCGCCGCGCCGCAGGTGGATCGAGCCGACCTCGAGGGTCCGCCGTCCGTGGTCCGCGGTGCACACAAGATGCTCGCCTCTCAGGATCGTCTCACCGGGCTTCGCGGGAGGACGGTTGACTCGGAGCAGTACTTCGCGCCCAACCATGAGCTCCGCCAGCTCGGCGGCGGTCGTTTCGGACGTGATCCGGGTGCCGATTGTCTTCCCGCGCCGGATGACCGTCACCCGATCGCTGACGGCGGCCACCTCACGCAGCTTGTGGGTGATGAAGATGATCGTGCCGCCGGCAGCCTTGAGACGGTTCAGGATGAGGTAGAGGTCTTCGACCTCCTGGGGTGTAAGCAGCGCGGTCGGTTCATCGAGGATCAGGATCCGGCTGCCCTGGTACAGCGCCCGAAGGATTTCCACGCGCTGTTGCATGCCCACGGAGAGATCGCCCACGCGGCTGTGAGGATCGACGTCCAATCCATAGGAGGCACCGATCTCGGTCACGCGGCGCTCCGCGCTGGCCCGGTCGAGCGCGGTTCCGGCGCCCTCGTTACCGAGGATGACGTTCTCGGCAACCGTGAAGCGGGGGATCAGCATGAAATGCTGGTGAACCATGCCGAGCCCGGCCTCTACCGCCTGGCGGGGGCCGTTGAACCGCACGGGCTGGCCATTGATGGCAATCTCACCCTGGTCCGGATGATAGAGCCCGAACAGCAGGTTCATGAGGGTCGATTTGCCGGCGCCGTTTTCTCCGAGTAGCGCATGGATCTCGCCAGCGCGTACCTCCAGGTTGACGCCATCGTTGGCGACAACTCCCGGAAAGCGCTTGACGACATCGCGCATCTCGACGGCGACCGTCGGGATCTGGCTTTGTGGGGATTGATGGGACATTGGCCAGAATCACAT
>DASYVY010000152.1:0-8463 GCA_035936535.1 Thermomicrobiales bacterium
CCTGGTCAAGGCGATCCTCTTCGACGACGCGGACATCACCGTTCACTTCCGGCGGCTCTACCTGAAACCGGGCAAACCGCTCAACTTCGCGACCACGCGAACATCGCTGATCTTCGGCCTGCCCGGCAACCCCGTCTCGTCCCTGGTGACATTCGAGCTGTTCATCCGGCCGGCGTTGCGGCTGATGGTCGGGGCCAACGAGGTTGATCGGCCACGGCTGCGAGTCCGGCTTGAGGCAGGCACACCGGCCTCGGACCGGATCGAGTTCCAGCGCGGCATCGTGCGGGCGACCACGGATGGCTCCCTGACGGCGCGGAGCACCGGACCGCAGCAATCGTCCCGGCTGGCGTCGTTTGTCGGGGCGAATGCGCTGCTCCTGATCCCGCCCCGGGAGCACCCCTATGCTCCCGGCGAGGAGATCGAGGCGCTGATGCTTGGCTCGCCGGTATCGTCGGCACGCGAGGCCGCGCACTGAGCATTGCCCACATCCGGCGGGTTCCACATGTCGTTTCCCGGAACAGGAGCCTCTCGTGGCCGCGAAGAAGTCCAAGAAGGTGAAGAAGGCGTCGTCCGATCACAACGAGGACAGTAAGAAGGGCAAGGGTAAAGGCAAGCCCAGGGACAAGGACAAGGACAAGGACACGGTCATGATGAAGGAAGCCGATCCCCTCCAGGCGGGCCAGGGCGAGGCCGGCTGGCGGATGGCGCCCTCGGCGGTGAACGCCCCTCCCGCCGTTGAGCGGCACGGTCGCCCGTTGACGATCGAGGACCTGTACGAGTTCACCCTGCCAGGCGATCCCGATCTCTCCCCGGATCGGACCCGGGTCGCGGTGGCCGTCACAAGCATCGACCGGGAGTCGGACGAGTACCGTTCGGCGATCCGGCTGTTCTCCCTGATCGGCGATGATCCCGTCCAGCTCACCTCCGGGCGCTGGCCGGACGGGTCGCCGCGCTGGTCCCCCGATGGCAGGTGGCTCACCTTCACCTCGAAGAGGGACGATGACGCGCCGCAGCTCTGGCTCCTGCCAACACGTGGCGGCGAAGCCCGGCAGATAACGCATCTTGACAACGGCGCGGCGGACCCTGTTTGGGCACCGGACAGCCGGCATCTTGCGTTTACCAGCCGGGTCGCTCCCGAAACCGCGAACGAGGAGAGCAATGTCCGCGTCATCACGTCGGCCCGGTACAAATTCGACGGCCAGGGCTTCCTGGATGATAAGGTCCGGCATGTCTGGACGATCGATGCGCTGGATGATGCCGCCGAGCCGGTCCAACTGACGCACGGCCACTTCGAGCATGGGTCACCCGCCTGGTCGCCATCCGGGCGCGAGATCGCCTTTATCGCCAACCGCGATGCCGGCTGGGAGATGAGTGCGGTCAGCGACGTCTGGACCATTCCCGCTACGGGAGGCGACCCGCGCCGCCTCACCGATGGCAAAGGCACCTGGCGCTCGCTTGCGTGGTCGCCGGACGGCACCACACTCGCGATCGCGGGCAACCGCGAGGTGATCGGCAAGGTCCAGAATCAACGCTTGTTCGTGGTGCCGGCTGGTGGTGGCGAGCTCGTCGCTCTCGGAGATGGCATCGATCGTGGTCTGGGCGACAGCTCGATGAGCGGCCCTGGCGGCAACATCGCCGGTCAGCCCCTGAGGTGGACTGATGACGGAAGGGCCATCGACGCGCTGGTCAGCGATCGCGGTTCCACCGCGGTCGTCCGTTTCCCAGTCGATGGTGGCGCGCCGCGCCAGCTCACCGGGACCAATCGCCACGTCTCGGCCTTTGCGCATGGCCGGACCGGTGATGAACTGGTCATCACCGTCGCCGATCCGACGACGCCGTTCGAGCTTCACCATGTCACCGCGGAGGGCGAGCAGCCCCTGTCGTCGTTCAATGCGGGCTGGCTCGCGGCCGTTGCGGTGGCAACCCCGGAGGAATTCTGGGTCGAGAGCGACGGCGAGCGCATCCACGGCTGGCTGTTGCGTCCGGCCGGCAACAGCTCAACCAGTGCGCTCGTGCCGCTGATCCTCAACGTCCACGGCGGTCCCCACAGCCAGTTCAGCCCCGCGTTCTTCCACGAGCTTCAGCTCTATGCCGCCCGGGGCTTCGCGCTTGCCTACATCAATCCCCGGGGCAGCCTGGGTTACGGTGAGGCGTTCGCCCAGGCGGTTACGGGAGCCTGGGGCGAGACCGACGCGCCGGATTTCCTCACCGCGGTCGATCACGTGGTCGGCCTCGGCGGCATCGACGGCCAGCGCGTCGGCATTACCGGCGGTTCCTACGGCGGGTTCATCACGAACTGGATGCTCGGCACGACCGATCGCTTCACCGTTGGCGTGACCGACCGCTCGATCTCGAACATGATCAGCATGTACGGCACGGACGACATCTCGCTGGTCTCGCTCGACCCGGAGCTGGGTACGCCCTGGGACAACTTCGAGCGCTACTGGGAGCAATCACCATTGCGATATGTGGCGAACATCACCGCTCCCCTGCTGATCGTCCATAGCGAGAACGACTACCGCTGCCCGATGGAGCAGGCGGAGCAGCTCTTCCTCGCGCTCAAGCGCCTCGGCCGTACAACGGAGTTCGTTCGTTTCCCGGATGAAAGCCACGGGCTCAGCCGAAACGGCAAGCCCAAGAACCGCGTCGAGCGCCTGCAACGGACACTCGGCTGGTTCGAAAAGCACCTCTAATAATCTGTCATCCCGAGGGAGCGCAGCGATAAAAACCCCCCGGCGCCACAGCGCCGGTTTCTCCTGCGTTGGGAGGGACACGCCAAGTGTCGGAAGATCATCGACGCTCCACTAGCGCGGGTTTCGGCCGCCCACCGTGGTCCATGCCGTGCGGTAGACTCTGCAAAACGCACGCGCGAGGAGACGACGCGGAGAGCATCTGAGGGTGTCCGCTGATCGCCCCTCACGCGGAGAGCAACCCGTAGCGTCGACCGAGGGAGAGACCTAGTCATGAGCGAAGGATCCACGGATTTTGCCGTCAGCGACGTTGAATACAACCTCGTGATGACGCTCAGCAACCTGCTCCAGAGCGAGGAAGTGCTGGACCGGTACGCCAAGGATGCGGACGAGGCGGGAGAGACCGAAGTCGGCGACCTCTTTCGCGGCATGCGCGAGCACAATCACCAGGTCGGGCACCAACTTCGCGCCGCGCTGAAGCGCGTCATCGCCGACAACTAACCGGCACTCATCCGCGACAGGCGGCATGGCATGTCTGAACGGGACGCCCCATGCCGCTTCTCCGCATCCCCTGGCATACGAACGGGCTTTCCACACCATGGGCACCAGGCCGAACGTCTCCATCACCCTCCGCTACTTTGCGATCCTCCGCGAGCACCTTGGCACCAGCGAAGCAACGCTCGACGTACCGGCGGGAACGACTGCCGGTGGGGTCTACGCGATGGTCACGGCGGACCACCCCCGGCTGGCTTTGCTCCAGCGATCGGTGATGCTGATGGTCAACCAGGAGTACGTGCGTTCCGAACACGTGCTGGAGAACGGTGATGAACTGGCGTTCATCCCTCCGGTCAGTGGTGGATCGGGCCCAGCCGCGGACGCGTTCCGCGTCATCGACGGCGGGATCGACCCGCGTGCCGTGGAAGCGAAAGTCGCCGCCGATGATGCCGGGGCGATCGTCACCTTCACCGGGACCGTGCGGAACCATGCTCGCGGCCGGGCGGTGCACGCGCTCGACTACGAGGCGTATGCACCGGCCGCCGAGAAGATGCTGGCGCGGATCGGCGAGGAGATCGCGACCCGGTGGCCAGGCGTACGAACGGCGATCACCCACCGCACCGGCACCCTCGCACCCGGCGAGACGAGCGTCGTCATCGCCTGCTCCTCCGCGCACCGGGGAGAAGCCTTTGCGGCCGCCTCCTGGGCGATCGAGCGGATCAAGGAGATCGTGCCGATCTGGAAGAAAGAGCACTACGCGGACGGCTCGGCCTGGATCGGGACCGAAGCGGATTACCAGCGGGAGACCGGGCGCCTGCCGGTCTCATCCGACTGATTGAGCCTGCCGCGCTGACATCAGGAGCCGGTTGCTTCCGCCGGGTCTGGAAACGTGTCGCTGAACGCCGGCAGCGTGCGTCCGAAGCGGGAGTTCCAAGTCCCTCGAGCGATCAGGCTCTGAACCGATTGCCGGTCCTCTGGTGTCACCGCCAACCGGATCCGGTTGGTCATCTCGGCCAGCGCATCCCGATCGACATCCCAACGCCTGGCAACAATCCCCCGCACGTCGCGCCGCCGCTCCACGCCGAGTGCGGCGGCGGATCGCAACGCATCGATCTCCGGGCCGGCGCCCCTCGCAAACGCTTCCACCCCGACGACCGTGACGTGAGAGACCAGCCCCTGCCCGGTGAGGATGAACCAGGCGCGCGCCAAGTCATCCTGGAATCCGCTTTCCAGCTGCTCCAGCCCCATCGCGCCATCGACGACAACGACCTGGGCCTCGCTCGCTCGCGGGTCATCGTCCGATGAGGCAAAGCGCGTGGCCGTGATCCCGAAATAGGGCCGCAGCAACGCGCGCATCACCACCTCGGCCGTTGGCCCCGTGTCGAGCAGCCGCACGATCGTCTCTTCTATGCCGTCCGGGCGGATCGGCGTGCGCATCGCGATCGGCCCGGTCCCATCGAAGACGATCGCCACCTCGGGCGCAATCACGTGGGACTCGGTGAGCAGCGTTGCTTCGGGCGCCGGAAGCAGCGCGACATCGGCCCTGCCCGTATCACTCGCCCGAAGATTGGGACGGACAACGACCTCGACGTCGGATTCTACCCAGCCCTCGGAGAAGGGCACGGAGACCTGCGCGGTCGCCAGCGTATCGTCGATCAGGATGGTCATCGAAGTATGTATCTCTCCGTCTAATCCCGAACGTGAAGATTCCACGGCTCCCTAGTGTGTCACAGGTCGGCGACCCATCTCCGGTCACTGTGATGGGGCTGTCCTGCTCCCCGTCACCGCCCGCGTGGGGTGGCTGGTCCAAACACCTATGCCAGCCATCGGCTGCTCCGTGTTCCTGCCTTCGTGGACATGCAGCGGCTGGTTTCAAACCAGCCAAGTTCTGCGACAGGAAAGTCCTGCGCCCGATGCCGGGACGGACGTGTGCGACGAGGGGATGATGGTCGGCACAAGACCGACCACTCCAGCCGCCGAGATGGACCAGCGCGCGTAACGGGCAGGTACAGGAGCCATCCTTACTTAGTTACGATGTTCCGTAGGGACGACGCCAGCAGCTGCATCGTGTGGTCGCCCGTATACCGGCGGATACCCGCCAGAGGTCCAGCCATTCCGTATTTCTACAGCAACGCGGGCGAGCTGACCAAATCGCGGAACTGCTCGATCGGAAAGCGCGGAAAGGACCCGAAGACCCTCAACTCGGCGGCCGGTTCCTTGAGGGACTCCAGCACCGTCGCTACCGTCGGGTCCGAGCGGTGCCCCTCGAAGTCGATCAGGAACACGTAATCGCCAAGCCTGCCCTTGGTCGGGCGCGATTCGATCTTCGTCAGCTGCAGGCCGTGCTCGGCGAACGGCTGGATGACCTGGAACAGGACCCCGGGGACGTTCTGCTTGACTGTCAGGCCGATCATCGTCTTGTCGTTCCCGGTCGGCGCCGCGTCCTCCTGCCCGAGCACGACGAAGCGGGTCAGGTTGCTCCGGATGTCCTGGATATCCCGGGCCAGGATCTCGCCACCATACAGCTCGTGTGCGCGATACGGCCCGATCGCGGCCCGTGTCGCATCGTTTTTCTCGACCACATCCTGGACCGCGCCGGCTGTCGAAAGCCAGCCGACCTGCTCGGCCCGGGGCAGGAACCGCTCGAGAAACCTCCGGCTCTGGCCGAGCGCCTGCGGGTGGGACAGCACCGTCCGGATGTCCTCCAGCCGTGCGCCGGGGACCGTGACGAGCATGTGCCGGATCGGAACGACGACCTCATGACAGATCTTCAATCCCGTCTCGTGGATAAGGAGGTCGAGCGTCGTGCTGACCGGACCTTCGATCGAGTTCTCGATCGGCAGCACCGCCACGTCCGCCAGCCCGGTCTCGACCGCCGATGTCAACGCCGGTATGCTCGAGAACGCAACGAACTCGGCGCCCTTGCCTCCGTACTGCAGTGCGGCGTCTTCACTGTTCGTGCCGTGAGGTCCGAGAAATGCCACTGCCATGGATCGTTCGATCCCTTCTTGCCTTGAGGACCGCGACTCGCTACGTCCTGACCATACCAAACACCCCGGTCGTTCGGTCCATCGGTCGTATACTCCCGCCATGATGCCAGAACCTTCCGATTCCTCACGACCCGATCCGCGCCGCGAGCAACCTCGGCCCAGGCGCTCACCCGGCCCTAAAGCGGCGAGGACTCGCTCCACCGATACCGTCGACACCGCCATGCGCCTCTTCCTGGCGGTGCCGCTTCCGCTTCCGGTGGTCGACCACGTCGCGCGCACGACAGCCAGCCTGCAGCAGGAGGATTGGGCAATCCGCTGGACAGCTCCCGGCAATGCGCACCTGACATTGCACTTCCTGGGCGAGGTGGAGCCGGAGCGCGCGCAACTTCTCCGGCTGGCGTTGCCTGAGGTGATCGCCCAGCACGACACGTTCGCGCTCCGGACCGCCGATCTCGGCGTGTTCCCGAACATGAAGCGACCGCGTGTGCTCTGGCTCGGATTGTATGGTCCGGCTCACCGCCTGCAGACGCTGCGCGATGCGATTGCCACGGTGCTGACGGGACTCGAGTTCGAACTGGAAGACAAGGAGTTCCACCCCCACATCACCCTGGGCCGCGTCCGCAACACGCACAACGTCAGGGTGCGTGATCTCCCCGCTCGCATCCGTGCCCGGTTCGAGGCGGCGTCGGCATCGGGGGAAGTGACGCACAAGCGGCCGCTGCCCGTTCCCGTCGAGGAGGTGCTGCTCGTCCGCAGCTACCTGGAACCGGCCGGCGCCCGGTACGAGGTGATCGAGCGCTTCCCGCTCCGCGTCTCATCAAACCAGGATCCGTAGGGGCGGTTCAGAATCGACCGCAAAGGGGACCGCGTCACCAAGCTCGTCTGGTCGGGAAGCCTGCCCTGAGCGGAGCGAACGGGTCCGTGCTCGCCCGTGCGCTCCCCGGCCTCCCCGATCACCCCGTCAGCAAGCGGCGGTCAGCCCGGCCACAAGGCAATATCCGTCCGCCCCGACGGAAACCAACCCCGGTTCACGACTCTCCTGATGAGGAGGTGACACCGGCATGAGCATAGCGACGCGGCTCGCGAATCCGGACGTGGAGGATGAGACGTTCGGACCCCATGTCCGGGCCCCGGCCGATGTCACCGTCTAGTTCGACGCTGCCCTGCCCCGCATCTTCGGCTATTTCCCGCCGCGCGTCGGAGGGCGGATTGCCGTTGCCGAGGACCTGACGCAGGAGACGATCCTCGCCGCGGTCCGCAACGACCACGCACCGCCTAGCAACAATGCGGTGATGCCGTGGCTGTTCGGGATCGCCCGCCACAAGCTGATGGACCACTACCGCCGGGAGGACCGAGAGCGGCGTCACTTCGGACGCCCGGTCGATCCAGACGAGATAGGGAATGGACCGGCGCCACCGCTACCCGCCCTCGATCTCGACGCGCTGCACACCCGGGACCTCGTCATCGCCACGCTCGCCCGGCTCTCTCCGCGGCAGTGCAGCGCGCTCGTCGCGCGCTATCTCGATGGCTGCGATGTGCCGACGACCGCCGCGCTGCTCGGCGTGAGTGTCCACGCCGCTGAATCGCTGCTCGCCCGCGCCCGAAACTCGTTCCGTCAGCACTATCGCGCCCTCAACGGAGACCCATCATGAACGGGATCACGAGAGATCTCCATGACCCGGCGGGCGACCAGGATTTCCGGCAATTCGCCAGCGCCTTTGACCGGCCGCTCGCCTCCGCACCCTCGTTCGCGGCGGCCCTCAAACGGCAGGTAACGCAACCGGCCACGGCGGTGCCCACCGCGCTCCCATCGAAAAGCGGGCCGCTCACTGCCGCTCGCCCCGTCCACATTTCCAGCGTCGAGCGGTCACGCAGGCGCATCGGGTTCACGGTGCTGGAGATCGCCGCGGCACTGCTGCTGATCTCCACTCTCGCCGCCAGTGCCTACGTCATCAACTCCGTAGGCCGCCCGATCGGTCCTGACGGCGGTAACGGCCCCGGCCGGCTGGCGCAGGGCATCGCACATCGCAAGCCCCACGGGCGACGGAAGCGCGGAGGGGATGCCCGCCGCGATCAACTGGGGCGGCGATGAGGGAAGGGGTCAGTACTACGGCAGCGACGCCATCGATCTCAGCGGCCCGCCCATCGACCTCCGGATCGGTGACGAACGCACGACGACCGTGGGACCGGGTCTGGTGGTTGGTGACTCGTGGTACGGCTGCACCGTCCATGCCGGTGCCGATGCCTTCGTGCGCGTCGACGTGGCGACCAGCGAGACAGTCTAGGAG